>NZ_JBQKUL010000003.1:0-147961 GCF_054968565.1 Pseudoalteromonas sp. G5_S1_54_S4
GCTATACCGGTTATCCGGTTGCGATTAAAGCGTTTAACTTTATCTCGCTAGGGCTGCGCATATTACGCTTTCCTATTTTTTTGTCAACACTTAATTTCTCTAAACTTGAAAGTTTTCGAAACTAAGTTTTACTCGACTCACTGATTAGCTCGTGCCTCGCTATGCGTTGCGCTCTGCCGTCTCAGTGGGGTCGCATTATAGGGAGATCCGAAAACAGATCAACCCTTTTTTGAAGAAAACTTGAAATAAATGACTGCTCGAACAAAATTACAACTAAACGCTTAAAAAGACAACTAAACTCAAGCATATTTAGCTTCAAATGAGGTTATAAGTTATTTTTTAATGACAACGTGTTGATGCTGATGTTGAAATCGCTTGTAAATAGCATCCAATTTCTTGCTATAACTATTTTAGCTAGTAGAACACTAAGGGCATTTGGCAAAAAACATAGCATATATAGTTAAGGCTTTCTTTACTTATGTATTTACTGCTTCAACCTATGACGTTAATCACAACATTAAGTTATATAATTAGCTTATTTTTACCAATCATAGCTAAATAGAATATATAGGTTAGGGGTAACATGAAGAAAGTATTTAAATAAGCGAACTATATTTCTGTTAGTAGCAAATAGACTGCCTTTATTGATATGGGGCTGTTGTTTATTATTGATAAAAAAATTGGGGAGGACTTGTCGCGACCCTATTACCGTGTGATAAATTTTAGGTATTAAAAAGCCGAGCATAAGCTCGGCTTTTTGGTGTCTCTTTAAAGACTTACTCTGCAGACTGTGCGTCTTCTTGAACTTCTTCGCTCGCCGCTGGGCGACCAACTAGTTCAATATAAGCCATTGGTGCATTATCACCAGCACGGAAGCCACACTTAAGAATACGAGTGTAACCACCTGGACGGTCTGTATTACGAGGACCGATTTCGCTGAACAATTTACCAACTACTTCATTATCACGCGTGCGGGCAAATGCTAAACGGCGATTTGCTACGCTGTCAGTCTTAGCCAGTGTGATTAAAGGTTCAATTACACGGCGTAACTCTTTCGCTTTAGGCAAAGTAGTTTTGATGATTTCATGTTTCACCAAAGAACCTGCCATATTGCTGAACATCGCTTTACGATGGCTACTGTTACGGTTTAATTGACGACCACTCTTACGATGGCGCATGACCCTATCCTTCTAACTAAACTAATATAGTGATTTAGATTATTCAGCTAGGCTTGCAGGCGGCCAATTTTCTAGGCGCATACCTAGAGAAAGACCACGTGAAGCTAGCACGTCTTTTATTTCAGTTAGAGACTTCTTACCTAAATTAGGCGTTTTAAGAAGCTCAACTTCAGTGCGCTGAACTAAATCACCGATATATTGAATTTGCTCGGCTTTCAAACAGTTTGCTGAACGTACTGTTAGTTCAAGATCATCAACTGGACGAAGTAGAATAGGATCGAATTCTGGCTTCTCTTCTTTCTCTTCTGGCTCAGTTACATCGCGTAAATCTACGAATGCATCTAGTTGCTCAGCTAAGATAGTAGACGCACGGCGGATCGCTTCTTCAGGATCTAAAGTGCCGTTTGTTTCCATATCAATGATTAACTTGTCTAAGTCTGTACGTTGCTCAACACGGGCTGATTCAACCGAGTACGCAATACGTTCAACTGGGCTGAATGATGCATCAAGCAGCAATCGACCAATTGGACGCTCATCGTCATCAGAGGATAAACGACTAGATGCCGGCACATAACCACGACCACGCTCAACACGAATACGCATGCTGATCTCGCTGTTATTTGTAGTTAAATTACAAATAACATGATCTGGGTTAGCAATTGTTACATCGCCATCGTGCTGAATATCTGCCGCAGTCACAGGGCCTACACCAGATTTAGTCAGGGTCAGAAAAACTTCATCTTTGCCTTCTAACGTTACCGCTAGACCTTTAAGGTTTAGTAGTATTTCAATGATGTCTTCTTGTACGCCTTCTTTCGCGCTGTACTCATGCAATACACCGTCGATTTCAACTTCAGTTACTGCACATCCAGGCATAGATGATAACAGTATACGGCGTAAGGCATTACCCAAAGTGTGACCAAAGCCACGCTCGAGTGGTTCTAAAACTACTTTAGAACGCGTTGGGTTTATAGCGTCGATATCGACTAACCTTGGTTTTAGAAATTCTGTAACAGAACCCTGCATTTTATCCTCTCTTAACTCTTAACTTTACTTAGAGTAAAGTTCGACGATTAGTTGTTCATTAATGTCCGCAGACAGATCTGAACGCTCAGGTAGGCGCTTGAAGCTACCTTCCAATTTCTTACCGTCAACTTCAACCCAAGTCGGCTTTTCACGTTGCTCAGCCAACTCTAGAGCAGCGATGATACGTGCTTGTGTCTTAGACTTCTCACGGATTACAACAGTATCTTCTGGAGTAATTACGTATGAAGGAATGTTCACAACACGACCATTAACTAGAATCGCTTTGTGGCTTACTAACTGACGTGCTTCAGCGCGTGTGCTAGCAAAACCCATGCGATATACAACATTGTCTAAACGTTGCTCTAAAAGCTGTAACAAGTTTTCACCTGTATTACCTTTAAGGCGAGCAGCTTCTTTGTAGTAGTTACGGAATTGCTTTTCTAATACACCGTAGATACGACGTACTTTTTGCTTTTCACGTAATTGTAAACCGTAATCAGATAAGCGTCCTTTACGAGCGCCGTGCTGACCAGGTGCAGTCTCAAGTTTACACTTAGAGTCGATAGCTCTTACGCCGCTCTTAAGGAACAGGTCAGTACCTTCACGACGACTCAGCTTGAGCTTAGGGCCCAAATATCTTGCCATGTTATTTCTCCTAACCTATTGTTAAACGCGACGTTTCTTCGGTGGACGACAACCATTGTGTGGTATTGGCGTCACGTCAGTAATGTTGGTGATACGGTAACCAGCAGCATTCAAAGCACGTACAGCAGATTCACGACCTGGACCTGGACCTTTGATGAAAACTTCTAGATTTTTTAAACCGTATTCTTGAGCAGCAGTACCTGCACGCTCTGCAGCAACCTGAGCAGCAAATGGAGTAGATTTACGTGAACCACGGAAACCTGAACCACCGGCAGTAGCCCATGATAGTGCATTACCTTGACGGTCGGTAATTGTTACAATAGTGTTGTTGAAAGACGCATGAACATGAGCCATACCATCAGCAACTTGCTTTTTAACCTTTTTACGACGAATTGGTGTCTTAGCCATTTTACTATCCCCTTATCGCTTAATAGGCTTACGAGGACCCTTACGGGTACGCGCGTTAGTCTTTGTTCTTTGACCACGAAGTGGTAAAGAGCGACGGTGACGTAGGCCACGGAAACAACCAAGGTCCATAAGGCGCTTGATATTCAAAGTAACTTCACGACGAAGGTCACCTTCTACAGTGTACTTGCCAACTGCTTCACGCAATACGTCAAGTGTTTCGTCTGAAAGTTCACCGATTTTTGTGGTCTCGGCGATACCAGTCGCTTCTAAGATAGCCTTAGAGCGAGTCTTACCTATGCCATAAATAGCTGTTAAACCAATAACTGCATGTTTATGATCAGGGACGTTAATGCCAGCGATACGGGCCACTAACACATCTCCTATATTTGAATTTGGTAATCATCTGTTTGAAAAGCCCGTAAGGATACTCAAACGAAGACCAAATCACAACTAAAAACACAGGCCGAGAAACCTCAGCCTGCACGACTGTTTACTTAGCCTTGCCTTTGCTTATGCTTAGGCTCACTGCAAATTACGCGTACTACACCAGCACGTTTAATAACTTTACAGTTACGGCATATTTTCTTAACGGAAGCACGTACTTTCATTGCTCAACTCCGTAAACTGACCTTATCGACCGTAGCCTTTAAGGTTCGCTTTTTTCAGCACAGAATCATACTGATGTGACATCAGATGCGTCTGTACTTGTGCCATAAAGTCCATGATTACTACAACGATAATCAAAATTGATGTACCGCCGAAATAGAATGGCGTTTGCCATGCCATAGTCATGAATTCGGGCACCAGACAGATAAAGGTTATATACAAAGCACCTGCCAATGTCAGGCGTGTCATCACTTTATCAATGTATTTAGATGTCTGCTCACCTGGACGAATACCTGGGATAAATGCGCCAGATTTTTTCAGGTTGTCTGCCGTTTCACGCGGGTTAAAAACCAACGCTGTGTAGAAAAAGCAGAAGAAGATGATAGCCGCAGCTAAAACCATTGCATACAAAGGCTGACCTGGAGTCAACGTTGTAGCAATTGCTTGTAGCACATCAGCAACCGGACCTTCACCCTGGCCGAACCAGCTTGCAATTGTACCAGGGAACAGAATTATACTGCTAGCGAAGATTGGTGGAATAACACCCGCCATATTTACTTTCAGAGGTAAATGCGTGCTTTGAGCAGCAAATACTTGACGACCTTGTTGACGTTTGGCGTAGTTAACAACGATACGTCGTTGTCCACGTTCAAAGAATACAACAAGATAAGTAACAGCGAATACTATAACCGCAACCATCAACAGTACAAAAACATTCAAATCACCTTGGCGCGCCATTTCGGCTGTCGAACCAATAGCAGACGGCAGGTTAGCTACAATACCAACAAATATTAGAACTGAGATACCGTTACCGATACCGCGCTCTGTTATCTGTTCGCCCAACCACATAAGGAACATAGTACCGGTTACTAAACTCACCACAGCGGTGAAGTAGAATCCCATACCTGGGTTAACAACTAACCCGTTCATCATGCCCGGTAAGCTTGTGGCAATACCGATTGATTGGATAGTAGCAAGCACAAGCGTGCCGTAGCGTGTGTACTGGCTTATCTTTTTACGCCCTTGCTCACCTTCTTTCTTAAGCTCTATAAACGGCGGATACATATGCGTTAATAGTTGCGTAATAATCGAAGCCGAGATATACGGCATGATACCCAGTGCTAACACTGAAGCTCGCTCAAGCGCACCACCGCTAAACATGTTGAACATCTCAACAATGGTGCCCTTTTGTTGCTCGAAGAAATCGGCAAGTACAGCGGCGTCAATCCCAGGGATCGGCACAAATGAACCTAGACGGTAAATTATGATAGCACCCAATACGAAGAGTAATCGGCGCTTCAATTCCGAAAGTCCACCTTGTGCACTTTGTGTATCTTGACCTGGTTTAGCCATTAGTACTTCCTTAGTCTTCTACCTTGCCTCCGGCAGCTTCGATAGCTTCGCGTGCACCTTTAGTAGCCTTAAGGCCTTTAACGGTAACAGCGCGTGAAACTTCGCCAGATTTAACAACTTTAACGAACTGAACGTTCTTTTTAACTAGACCAGCTGCTTGTAACGCGCTTAGGTCTACCACATCGCCTTCAACTTTAGCGATTTCGTATAGGTTAATTTCTGCAGATACTAATGATTTGCGAGAAGTGAAACCGAACTTAGGTAGACGACGTTGCATAGGCATTTGACCGCCTTCGAAACCAACGCGTACTTTACCGCCAGAACGTGATTTTTGACCTTTGTGACCACGGCCACCAGTCTTACCAAGACCAGAACCGATACCACGACCAACACGTTTTGGAGCAGTTTTTGAACCTGCAGCAGGTGAAAGTGTATTCAAATGCATCGAATTACCCCTCTACCTTAACCATGTAATAAACCTGGTTAATCATACCACGTACACATGCTGTGTCTTCTAACTCAACAGTGTGATTGATACGACGTAAACCAAGACCGCGTAATGTAGCTTTATGCTTCGGTAAACGACCGATAGAGCTTTTTACTTGTGTTACTTTTACAGTTTTATTAGCCATGGTTTACCCCAAAATCTCATCTACTCGAAGACCACGTTTTGCAGCGATCGACTGAGGAGAATTCATGTTCTCAAGAGCTGAGATCGTTGCACGTACAACGTTGATCGGGTTAGTAGAACCGTAACATTTAGAAAGTACGTTCTGAACACCAGTCACTTCAAGTACTGCACGCATAGCACCACCTGCAATGATACCAGTACCTTCAGATGCTGGTTTCATAAACACTTGTGAGCCAGCATGACGTCCTTTAACAGGATGCTGTAATGTGTTGCCATTTAGGTCTACGTTGATCATGTTACGACGTGCTTTTTCCATTGCTTTTTGAATAGCAGCTGGAACTTCACGTGCTTTACCATAACCGAAACCTACTTTACCTGCGCCATCACCAACTACAGTTAGTGCAGTAAAGCTAAAGATACGACCACCTTTAACTACTTTAGACACACGGTTCACCGCGATTAGCTTTTCAGCTAAATCAGGCTGTTGTTGCTTTGCTTCTACGTTAGCCATTGTCTACTCCTAGAATTGCAAACCGGCTTCACGCGCAGCATCAGCTAGCGCCTTCACACGGCCGTGATATTTAAAGCCACTGCGATCAAAAGCAATCTTTTCGATGCCTTTGTCAGCCGCACGTTCAGCAACCGCTTTACCAACTGCTTGTGCAGCTGCAACGTTGCCTGTGCCTTTAACTGTTTCGCTAATAGCTTTCTCAACAGTAGAAGCAGCAGCCAGTACATTACCCTCAGCGTTTACAACTTGAGCGTAAATGTGACGTGGCGTGCGGTGGATAACAAGACGCGTTGTGCCTTGTTCAATATAATTTCTACGAGTGCGTTTAGCACGACGTAGACGAGCTGTTTTTTTATCCATCGTCTTACCTTACTTCTTCTTAGCCTCTTTACGGCGTACATTCTCATCTGAATAACGAACACCTTTACCTTTATAAGGCTCAGGTTTACGGTATGCACGAATGTTAGCAGCTGTTTGACCAACTAACTGCTTATCTACGCCCTTAACTAGAACTTCTGTTTGGCTTGGAGTTTCAATCGTAATTCCTTCAGGAACTGCGAAATTAACTGGGTGCGAGAAACCAAGAGTTAAGTCTAAAACTTTGCCCTTAGCTGCAGCACGGTAACCAACACCTACTAACTGAAGTTTCTTCTCGTAACCTTCATGCGTACCAACAACCATGTTGTTGATTAGAGCGCGAGCAGTACCTGCTTGTGCCCATGCATTGGCTACGCCTTCACGAGGTAAAGTTGTAATAACGTTGTCGTTAACTTGTACTTCAACTGCATCGTTGATAGTACGAGTAAGTTCACCGTTTTTGCCTTTAACTGTGATTTCCTGGCCTTTTAATGTAACTTCTACACCGGCAGGAACGTTTATTGGTGCCTTTGCTATGCGAGACATAGTTCCCCTCCGATTAAGCTACAAAACCAATGATTTCACCACCAACGCCTGCACTACGTGCTGCGCGGTCTGTCATTAGGCCTTTAGAAGTTGATACGATAGCGATACCTAAACCACCCATTACCTTTGGTAATTCGTCACGTCTCTTATAGATACGTAGACCAGGGCGACTTACACGCTGGATATTTTCAATAACAGCTTTGCCTTCGAAGTACTTTAACTCGATAGAAAGCTCAGGTTTTACATCACCACTTACTGAGAAGTCTGCGATGTAACCTTCATTTTTTAATACATTAGCTACTGCTACTTTCAGTTTCGAATTAGGCATCGTTACAGATACTTTCTTCGCTGACTGACCGTTACGGATTCGTGTAAATAAATCCGCGATAGGATCTTGCAAGCTCATAGTCTTACTCCCATGATTCTATTACCAGCTAGCCTTTTTAAGGCCAGGAATTTCACCGCGCATAGCTGCTTCGCGAACTTTAATACGGCTCATGCCGAATTTGCGAAGGAAACCATGTGGGCGGCCCGTAATGTTACAACGATTACGTTGACGTGCAGGGCTAGAATCACGAGGTAAAGCTTGTAGCTTAAGTACCGCGTCCCAACGATCATCTTCAGATGTATTAACATCACTGATGATAGCTTTTAGTGCTGCACGCTTTTCAGCGTACTGAGCAACTAGTTTAGTGCGCTTTGCTTCGCGCGCTTTCATAGAATTCTTTGCCATAACCCTACCCTTATTTCTTGAATGGGAAGTTAAACGCTTCTAACAACGCACGGCCTTCCTCATCTGATTTCGCAGATGTAGTGATTGTGATATCCATACCGCGTACACGGTCTACTTTATCATAATCAATTTCTGGGAAGATGATTTGTTCACGTACGCCCATGCTGTAGTTACCGCGTCCATCAAAAGACTTAGCACTCACACCACGGAAGTCACGGATACGTGGGATAGCGATTGAAACCAAACGCTCAAAAAAGTCCCACATACGCTCGCCGCGTAGGGTTACTTTACAACCAATCGGGTAACCTTCACGCACTTTGAAGCCAGCAACAGATTTGCGTGCTTTAGTGATTAAAGGTTTCTGACCAGAGATAGCTTCTAGATCCGCAACAGCGTTATCTAAAATCTTCTTGTCAGCTAAGGCTTCGCCCACACCCATATTTAATGTGATCTTCTCGATCTGAGGGACTTGCATGACAGAGCTGAAACCAAACTTCTCTTGAAGTTCAGCAACTACTTTGTCTTTATATACTTCATGCAGTTTCGCCATCATTCTACTCCAACTATTAGATAGTTTTACCAGTAGATTTAAAGATACGTAATTTCTTACCATCTTCAATCTTGAAACCTACACGATCTGCTTTGCTCGTTTCCGAGTTGTAGATCGCAACGTTTGATACGTCGATAGACGCTTCTTTCTCAACAATACCGCCAGCTTGGTTCAACTGTGGAACCGGCTTTTGGTGTTTCTTGATTAAGTTAATGCCTTCGACAAATACTCGACCAGACTCGGTTACAACTGAAAGCACTTTGCCGCGCTTACCTTTGTCTTTACCTGCTAGTACGATTACTTCGTCATCACGACGGATTTTTGCTGCCATGATAGACTCCTTACAGTACTTCTGGGGCTAGTGAAACGATTTTCATGAACTTTTCATTACGAAGTTCGCGAGTCACAGGGCCGAAAATACGAGTACCAATAGGCTGCAAGTTATCATTTAAGATAACAGCCGCATTGCTGTCGAAACGGATCAATGAACCGTCTGGACGACGAACGCCTTTTTTGGTACGCACAACTACCGCGTTTTTAACATCACCTTTCTTCACTTTACCGCGAGGAATCGCTTCTTTTACAGAAACTTTAATGATATCGCCAATCGCTGCATAGCGACGGTGTGAACCACCAAGGACTTTTATACACTGCACTTTGCGAGCGCCGCTGTTATCAGCAACTTCCAGCTGAGTTTGCATTTGGATCATGTTAATGACCTCCGGTGTAGTAATTACAACTTGTCTTAAATTTGTTTAAAATCAAGACATTTCGATTGAATTCCACTCAAAAAACATACTAGATGTCTCTTAAGGGCGGGCAATTGTATCAGCATTGAGGGGGGAGTGGTAGGTTATTTTTTAATTAATTTAATAGGGATGCTAAATTAAAACGAGGTTTTCTATGCTATTTATCTAATTTACAGGTGGTTATAAAACAAACAAGGCACCTTTACGGTGCCTTGTTTTATATCAGTAATTAAAATTAGCCAAACAAACCTTTTAATTTGTCTTTAATTTTATCTTTAGCTTTGTCTTTTGCATCATCAAGCTTTTGCTTAGCTTCATCTTTTAAAGCATTGCTTACATCAAGCTTTATATTCACGTCATGAAACGGGCCTTTTATGCGTAAAGGAACTTTAAAGCCAGTACTGTCATCGGTTGTACCTTGACCTTCAATAGAGTCCACGACGCCTGTTACTAGTCGATAGTTAACGAGCGTTTGCGGTAAATCAACGTCTCCTTCACCTGAAATGCGTATTAAAGGGCTGATCAACGATAAATCAGTATTTTTGCCTACGCCATTGGTAAAGTTAAAACTACCAGAAAGTGCAGAGAAATCGGTTTTCTCAGATTCTTCAAATCCTGTATCTAATCCCTCAGACACGGCATTAAAGTTGCCTTTAACTAGCTCTTTACCCTTACGCACCATTTCCGCTACGTTTGCTCCCTTAACGGCACCATCCGCGAACTTAAACCCTAATTTACCATTGAGCGCGTTTATAAACGTTTTTTGGCTTTGCCCAGTTGTAGTTAAATTCCAACTTAAAGAGCCCTTGCCCATTAGCTTATCAAAGCCTGCAGCATCAGTAAGTAAGGGCTGTGCCTCTATTTTATCTAAATCGAAGTTGGTTGCTATTTTATAAGGGGTATTTTGGGCATTGATAGTAACCACCCCTTTACCTGTTCCTTCATAAGCGACAAAGCTATCTAAGCTTAATTTAGCAATGCTATTTTTAAGTGCCATAGTAAACTGATTAGCGCCTAGTTTAATGTCGTTAGCTTTTAAACCACTTGAACGAACAATCACATTTGCATCTAATGCACTTAAGCCACTTAAATCAATTTTAGTATCATCCCATACAATCGGTTCTGCAGGCTTAGACTCATCTTTTACTGGGGCTTCTTTTTTAGCTACGGTTTCTGGTAAGTAAGGATTTAAATCAAGCATCCCTAGGTCAATATCAGCATTAACCGCTAAACGGCTGCCTAGATTCACCTTACTTTTACCTTTAATCTCGAGTGCATCGAGCGTTGCAACTAATTCTGTTAGGTTAAACTCCTCACTGAGCAAGTGCATTTGGGCATTGATACTAAAGGCATTAAACGCATTGTCTTTAGCGTTTAAGTCAACCCCTTGCCAGTTAGCAATATTTTTAACTGAATCACCGTTAAGTGCTAATAATCCTTTAATATCTTGGCCTTGTTTGGCTATGCTGCCATCAAACGTTAAATCTACTAAGCGTGAGTTAAGCGTTTGCTTTACATTAAATGGGGCACCTTCAATCGCTTTTGCTGGAGTATCAAGTTTTACATCAAGCTCAAATCGCTCTTGCATATAAGTAATAGCCCCTTTGACTTCGAGCTGTTTGCGCAGTGAAGGCAGTAATATAGCCAGTTCTAAATCGCTAATTTGTTGTTTAGCACCCGTTTGACCATCTAAATATGTAAACGACCCGCCATAAATAGCGACTTCACCTAATTGAATATCAAAGTTTTCAGGTAGTTTGACTGCCTCACCCGATTGAGTTTGCTGCCCAGGTTGCTTGGCCACTGCATCAAATAACTGCCAGTTAGCTTTACCGCTTTTATCGGTTTCTAGCAAAATATCAGGCTCATTAATCACAAACTTTTCTAGCTTTAACTCGCCACCGAGTAATGAAAGCCAAGGAATATGAACGGCAAGTTGCTGCATACTTGCCATATCAGCGCGAGAGCCGCTAGGCATATTGGCAAAATGCACATCATTAAGCTCTAATTTTAATGCAGGGAATACACTGAGGGTTTTATCGCCCTTTATGGTTAATGTGCGCCCAGTTGTTTTTTCAACCTGCTCAGACACTTTATTAAAAATGGTATCAGTAGGAATTAAAAAAGGTGCAGCAACAATTAGCGCTATGCATAGCAATAATATGACACCAATAATTTTAAATAAGGTCTTCATGATCATCCTTTCAAACGTGCAAATAATGTTCTTATCATAGCGGGAGTTAACACTAAAAGCATTGTTAAATAAATAAAAAACATATCAATTAGGGCATCCCTTTTTAAAATCAGGTTTTCAAAACTCATTTTAATAAATTTAAAGATTCATGCCCCTGATTACATTGCTGCAATTGTTCGGTATGATGCGCGCCCCTGTTGTATTTAGCCTAAATAAGCTAAAATGTAGCGACTAAAAAATATATCTAACCGGAGAGTCTACAAGGCATGAAGAAACTGCTAATTTCACCGTCAAAAATGGCATTAGGCGAACAAGAAAGTCAAATTTATCAAAATATTCTGAAGCAATCTTCAGAGCTAAGCCTAAACCTGATGGCTGTGAAAGTGGAAAACCATCCAGAAGACTTTTTAGGTTGGTGTTATGAGCTATTAAGTGCAAGCCGCGACCGTATTAATTACGACTTACTCGAAACCCAACAATTACCACTATTAAAAAAGCTGCATGACCAACTTATTTCAGCCATTAGCTTTTTACAGTTAAAAACATTACGGGTAGCACCTTGGCCAGTAGTGAGTATGTTTGTAGAGCAACATAAAGAACTGGTGGCACTTGATGAGCAGCTACGTTTAACTACCTATATTGCAGGCCTGCGTGAAAAGCCGTTAAAAGATATGATCCCTGAAGACTTACTCGCTTTTAGCGGTAAGCATATGGCATCACTCGATCCGAGTACTTATAACTTTGATGTAGAATGGTTTGCCTCTACCAAAAGCGCCAAAGGTTTTCACCTGATGCTGGCTGATTTGCCAGGTGCATTCGACGATGCACTCAGCAATATCCCACTTGAGGGTGATGTAGCGCAAAGTAATTACCAACAATTTGTAATTGCTTACTTGAGTGCATTTAATGGCAGTGATGAAAAACCAACTCTGGCGCCTGCCACCCGTTTATTAGCAATGCGCCGCCCTGATGTATTTACACCGATTAGCAATAGTCGCCTAGATGCACTTTGCTCCGCACTTGGTATCACCAAATTAAATAACCGTGACTTTGAGCGTTACTGGCAAGATGTAGTACAAAGCATTCACGCTATGTCATGGTTTAAAATGGCCAATGCAGGTAATGAACTAGAAACTCAGTTAGTGGATATAAAAGCGCTAATACCTTGCTTTTTTTATTATGCAGATACGAATACTGCAGATAACTCTAACTACATTAAGCTACTTAATAAACCTACACGTAGTACTTCGAGCAGCAGTAAAGCGCCACGCCGAGGAAAAGAATCGGCTGAAATATTAGTAGACCGCGCACTTGCTGCTGATGATATCCCAGAGCATATTCGTGCTAAACGTGATTCTATTATTAACGAAGTACAAAAAGGCCGTGGTGTAAACGAAACAATTACACTTATGCGTACCATTTTTGGATAAGACGTATATCAAACGCAATTAGCTTTAACAGACCCTAATATAGGTAGCCTGGTAGCGCTCTAATGGTGCAGCCAGGCTTTTTTTTGCACCAGCAGTGTGTTCTTTCCTTACATACTTTTCACAAAGCGTCTTTGCGCATAATTTCAACACTTTGTTTTATAATATAAAATTTATTTTTTATTAAATAAATGGAAGCTGGCACATACAGTGCACTTCCCCCTGCAGTAACCTAATAATACGCCGCCATTCAAAAGGTTGTAGTCGTTTATAATAAAAACCTTGGCGTGCAAAATCATACAATGGGAAATGAAACATGCTAAAACTACAAAAAACAATACTCATCAGTGCATTGGCATTAACAGGAATGGCATCAACAACGGCCTTTGCCGAAGTAACAGCCAATGCAGCAGCTACTTCTAACTACTTATGGCGCGGACAAGAGCAAACTGGGGGCGATGCAGCTGTATCTGGTGGTATTGATTACGCTAATGAATCTGGCTTTTATGCGGGTACCTGGGCGTCAAATGCGTCTTGGGCCGATGAAATGACCTACGAACTAGATTTATACGCCGGTTTTGGCGGCGCTATTAATGAAAACGTAAGTTATGACGTAGGTTATATTTATTACGCTTACCCAGATGCGGCGTCAGGTGCAGATGCTGATTTTTCAGAAGTTTACGGTAGCATTAGTGTGCAAGGTTTTACATTTGGTGCAGCCGTACTTGCAACATCTGCTGCCAGTGGTGATGGTACTGATTTTGGTGATTCACTGTATTTAAACGCCGATTACAGCTTCGCTGTTGGTAGCAATGGCACTGAAATGGTGCTACACATAGGGCATTACTCAGGCGATTTCATCGGTGATGACAATATTATTGATTATGGTGTATCAGTGTCTAAAGATGGTTTTACCTTTGGCCTATCTGATAACGACATGGACGGCTCAGATGTTAAAGCTTATGTAGCCTACGCTGTCGACTTTAGCCTATAAAAAGAATGTGTTACTTGCTGCAACACTAAGGGGCCGTAAGGCCCTTTTCTCGTTTTATATTTTCACTATTAATGATAAAGGCCGCATAAATGCGGCCTTAAAAACGCGAAGGTAAAAAAGGATTAAAACTTAGCGAGATTATCGACGCTGTCTTTGTCTATTAACTTAATATATGGGTCAACACCCGCGAAAAGCGGCTTTTCTTTCACTTTTAATTCAATGGTGTTGATGCCTGTTACTAACCGATGCTTTTGTGAGTAAATCACAAAATCTTCTGCGAGTAGGTTTTCAGGGTCATCATTAAACAATGCGATATCAATCATTTCATCAAACGGTTGGTCTGTTTCTTCACCTTGACCATCGGCACGCTTTTTAGCGGCGTTAACCGTTAGAGTTACCGTGTATAAGCCATCACTATTAACCTCATCAGACACCTTTGCTTCTTTCATGGTCAGCTCATATAAAGTGATATACATAAACTGATCATCAATAAATGCTTGCTCTGCGGGAGTCGCGTCACGCTTTAAATAACTAAGTAAATCAAGCGTAGTTGGATAAGGATTGCTTTGATATTTAAAATCACTAAGAAACTCTTTTAAGATACGATTTAAACGTTCCTCACCAAACAAATCATGCATAGCCATCATCACCACAGAGCCTTTTTGGTAATAAATATGCGCTTGAGTCTCTACTTTATATAGTGGCATTTCTTGATAAGCCTCAACGGCACGACCCTGTAAATACTTATCAAGTTCATACTTTAAAAACTTACGTAACTTTTGCTCATCGTATTTTTTCTTGAGCACCATTATCGCGCTGTATTGCGATAAAGTTTCTGATAATACGGCAGTGCCTTGCACATCAGCACCAATAACCTGATGAGCCCACCATTGGTGCGCCACTTCATGGGCGGTAACATAATACGGTACATCAATTTTACTACTATCACGGTTATCAGTAATAAAACCTATTTGCTCTGAATAAGGTACAGTATTGGCAAAGCTTTGCGCAAATGACTCATAACCTGGAAACTCAATAATACGCATTTGCTTATGTTGATAAGGACCAAATTCAGCAGAGAAGTAATCTATTGAATCAGTAACCGACTCAATCATACGATCAACGTTCCACGCATGATCTTGATGATAATACACCTCAACACTTACCCCATTATGCATTACTTTTTTAGACTCTAAACGAGCTGATAAAATAGCATAAAAGTTTTGTATTGGTGAATCCATTTCATAGCGAAAAGTGCGACGTCCGTTAGTCACAGTTTCAGTTTTTAAATAACCTGGTGCAATAGCAAATTGCGACTCATCGGTAGTAATGGTTGCTTCAAAATTGATGAAATCATTCCCTTGACCAAACATGCTTTGCTTATAATACTTAGTATCTTCAAGTTTATTAGCACGCTGTAATTCAGGTAAGCCGCGTTTACGACGTTCATGTTTATCCATTAATTGATAACTGCTGTTATAACCCAATTGCGGAAATAAACGCCAATTATCAATAAATGTACCATTAGCAACAAGCTTAGTATCGGTGTTGCTATCAGCAAAACCTTGATGGCTGCGCTCTACTGAAATCTCACCTTTACGTTTTTCACCTGGCATTAATGGCTGGGTAAATTCAAACCACGCAGAGTTGTAATCTGGCAACTGCTCTGTAATTTCGCCACCAGCAATTTTGACATCCCAGTGAGGACTGTAATCAGGTTTGCTGACTAAAAAGCGCTTAATCACGTGGTCGCTAGTATTGGTAAATATTACATTAGCAGTCGCGAGCATTTTGCGCTGCTGTGGATATATCTCCACAGTAAGTTCGACATCAGTCATTGTCGGTAGTGGGTCATTTTTATATTGTACAAACTTTTGCTCGTACTCAACCTGCAGGTTTTCAAGTTGATCTTTCGTATAAAAATCATTTAAGACTCGCGTGTTGTAATAAATCTGTGCACCAGCTGCAATAAACACCACTAAACCAAGCACCGATATAACTTGTCCTTTTCGACCTAAATTATACGTTAATTGCGTTAAACGATTACGTAAACTCTGAGATGGTCCACGGTGCCACAATGCAAGCCCTGCTGCTGCTAAAATAACACTCAACCCGCCCCAGTAAAGTGTATACCAGGTTACTCCAGCTAAGTAATGACCGTAGCCGTTAATATCTGAATAAGGAGCAGGACTTGATTGGGCAAAATGGAACATATTATGACTAAACCCATAATTACTTAGCACTATTGACACTAAATAATACAGCCCAAATAATCCCATCCCTATGTATTTATTAGCACTGATTATTTGTAAGAAGAAAGCCAAAATAGCCAGCATTACAAAAGGTAAGAAAGAAAAATAACCCAACCTAAACAAGTATTGTCCAAGCTCTAAATTAAACTGCCCTTTAATTAGCTGTACAGTAATTGTCAGCACCATACTAAAAATATAAAGCAGACCAATAACACTCACTAAAGCCAATAGCTTCGAAACCCAAAACACACTATTATGCACCGGAAAGCTATCGACAATATCACCCATGCCGCTATTACGTTCACGCCATACTAGCTCAGCACTGTAGTACACAATAACAATAGTAATTAATAGTCCTATTGCATTTTGAATGATACCAACCATGTTTTGAGTAACAGGCCAATTAACTGTGCCATACCAACCAACTGGAGCTAGTAATGGCACCATAAGTACAGCTAAAGTAATAATACCTAAAATCAAAAATGGCGCACTGATAACAACTTGTTTAAACTCAAAAGCACAGCGCAATAATAGCTGTTGCTTAAAAGAGTTCGCACTTGCTTTGTGATTTACCGAAGAAGCAATGAGAGCCGCCTCTTTTTGTTTAGTTAAATTAGAGGCAGCGAGTTTCTTCTTTTCGCGCTTGATAACAATGCGAGATGACAGCTTGCCTGAGGCAAAAAATATAACAGCTGCCAATATAACCCATAATATACGATTAAATAGTAAAACCCCTGTTAGCTCTAACGTTTGAGTATTTTTATCACTCGCAGTCCAATAACGAGTAATATCAAGTAATGAGCCACTTGCAAAAGGATCGGCATAACCCACTATCCATCGAAACGCTAAATCATCAAAGTAAACAGATACGGTAGAGTAGGCGATTAAAAATGCAACCGCGGTAAGATATACTGCCATCATTGAGCGAAAATACGTTGCCACACCATTAAATATAGCCGCTAAAACAAACAAGCTAGGCACTGCCATATAAAAATAGGCCGTTAAGTAATAGCCTAACTTGTTATCTCCTACCAACTCAGGATCAAGCCAACCAACTAGCAAACCAAAACCAGAGCCTAAATATATTCCCAGCGGTACAAACGCAAAAATAAGCGCAACAACACAGTACGAACCTAAAAAGCGCCCTAATTGATACATTAATGGCTTGAATGGCTTGCTAAAAACCAGCTCTGACATATTCGTTTCATCATTACGAATCGCAGAACCAGCAACAAAATTTACCACTAAAAAAATAGCAAACTGAAGCAAAATACTAACTAGCATCAAAATACTAAATGGTGAATTCACATTAACGTTGCTGCCACCAAGTAAGACGTTGTCACTGCTACTTGCAAAAAAAGCCACTAAAAAAAAGATTAAAGCGGTTACATAAAATGAAGGCTGACGTATAAAATAACGCAGCTCAAAGGTAAGCATATTTAGAAACATGATATTCCCCCTACGCTGCACTGATATTACGATGCTGATGCAAAGTAGAAAAATACACATCTTCTAAGTTAGCATGACTTGCAGTAAACCCTTCAGGAGCTTGCTCACCATACACATTTAAAATTGTCTGCCCAGCGAATAAACGCTTTGAAATCACTGGTAGATGCTGTTCAAGCTCTTGCGCTTCAGTTTGGCTGGTTGTTTTTTGCCAAATTTTACCTTGGAGTTTATCAGTAAGTGCTATTGGGTTACCTTCAAGTAAAATTTTGCCACTGGCTAATACCGCCATATTAGGGCAAAGCTCCGCGACATCTTCAACAATGTGAGTTGATAAAATGACCACTTTTTTCTCGCCAAGGCTTACTAATAAATTATGAAAGCGATTACGCTCTTCAGGATCAAGACCTGCTGTTGGCTCATCAACAATCAGTAAATCAGGGTCACCAAGTAATGCTTGTGCGATACCAAAACGCTGGCGCATACCACCAGAAAAACCACTCACGGCTTTATTACGATGCTGATACAAATTTGTATGTGCCAACAAGCCTTCAACCGACTCTTTACGCAGTGCTTTATTATCGAGCCCTTTTAAAACAGCCATATGGTCTAGCAAGTCGTAGGCACTTACCCGTGGGTATACACCAAAATCTTGTGGTAAATAGCCTAAACGCTGACGCAGTGCTTGTGGGTCATTAAACACATCAATGCCGTCAAAAGTAATAGAGCCCTGATCAGCTGACTGCAATGTAGAAATAGTTCGCATTAACGACGATTTACCCGCACCATTTGGCCCAAGTAATCCGAACATACCTTTACCAATTGATAAATCAACACCTTGCAGTGCATGTACGCCGTTGTCGTAGGTTTTTGATAACCCTGTTATTGATAGCATTTTTACTTCCTTGAATTGTAAGTATTATTTTTGTACTGCTTTATACCATATTAAAAACGGGAACATAAGTTAGAAACTAGTTAACTTTGTAACAATAAATAAACAGAAATTCTTCTAATAACACTTGCTTAGAAATGAGCCCCTCGGTATAAAAACCAAACACTCTAAAAATAAGAAGCGAACAGCCATGCAAAATCATAAAAGCCAACCATTAGCCGATTTTATAGAATACCCGCCAGAGGAAATGCTGACGCGTGCGAATGAGTTTTTACAAACGAGTCAACGCCGTCATAGTATTCGCAGCTTTAGTAACCGCCCAGTGCCAAAAGAAATCATCGAAACCTGTATAAAAGCGGCAGGTACAGCGCCTAGTGGCGCAAACCACCAGCCTTGGCATTTTGTAGCAATTAATAGTAGTGATGTTAAAAAGAAAATTCGTGAAGCAGCCGAGAAATTAGAACGCTCTTTTTATGAAGGCAGAGCGGGTGAAGAATGGTTAGATGCACTAAAACCCTTAGGCACCGATGCTAACAAACCCTATTTAGAGCACGCGCCATGGTTAATCGCGGTGTTTAGTCAAAAAAAGGGGGGTGTAAATACGGACGATAAAAACACGAATTACTATGTGCATGAATCGGTAGGCCTTGCCACTGGCTTTTTAATTCAAGCCTTGCACCGCGCAGGCCTTGCAACACTTACCCACACACCAAAACCGATGAGTTTTCTAACCGATATTTGTGGGCGTGATAAAGACAACGAACGCCCTTATATGTTACTTATTACTGGTTACCCAGATGAGCATGCAACAGTGCCGCTGCACGCCCTAGATAAAAAGTCGATTGATGAAATTGCGAGTTTTATTTAATCGCTTTGACTTGGCATGTAATCAACAGCAAGTACATCACCCTCTTTTAGGCCTGCTATTACGTGTTGCTGGTTATTTATAATACTGCCTAAACGCACGAAACGTTTAACCAGCGTTTCGTTTTCAAGTACATACACCATATTGAGCTGACCAAACTCATGCACCCAACGTGGATCAATTAATACACCTTGGGTACTTTTTATTGGTAACTGTAGTTGAGCATAAAGGCCTGGCATTAAACCAAGTTGCGCATCGGCTTCTAAACGAATAAGCAAGCTGCGCGCCGCGTTATCTGCCACTGGTACAATTTCGCTCACCGTTGCGGGTGTTGTTATATCTAGAGAAGGTAATACCACATTTAAACTGTCCCCTACTCTTAATTTTACTGCTTGTTGTTCACGTACATTAAATTCAAGCTGTAACTGTAATGGGTTATACAAAGTAATCAGCGGTTTACCGGGTGTTGCAGTATCGCCAGGTTCAGTTAGGCGCTCAACGACCACGCCCGAAATAGGGGCAGTAATACGCGTATAATTAAGCGATACCTGAGCTTGCGTTTGCTGTTGCTTAGCAACCGCTAAATTAGCGGTTAAGTTTTCAAACTTTGCTTTGGCGTCATCTAATTCACTAACAGATACTAATCCTTGCGCATTTAGATCAATCATTCTGGCTAGTTGCTTTTTAGCTTGCGTTAACGACGCTTGCACCGCATTAATATTTGCACTGCTTTGCGCTAATGCCGCCTTAAAATCATCTTGCTTGAGCATAATAAGTAAATCGCCCTTAGCGACTTTATCGCCAGCACGTACTTTTAACTGCTCAACTTGCGCCATAACATGCGATGAAATTTGCGTATTTTGTTTTGCTATTACACTACCTGGTACCTGCTCAGTGCCTGCAATACTTTGCAGCGTTACCGTTACTCGCTCACCTTGATAGTTCGTTATTTGTGATTCTTTTAAGCCTGCAGTTTGCTTGTCAGAAAAGCTGCCCGCCATATAAAGCACAGCCATAATAATGACAAATAACGCGGCCAATGTGCCTATAAATTTTGATTTACCCTGCATGCGCTTTATCCTCTGTGCTTGCAAACACTAAATAATAAACAAGCGGTACTACAAATAATGAAAATAATGTAGACGCCACAATGCCAAAAATAATCGCAATCGCGAGCCCGCTAAATACCGGATCGAGTGTGATCACTAAGTTACCTAATAAAGTGGTACCTGCGGTTAGGAGCACAGGGCGCATTCGCACCGTACCCGCTGCAACAAGCGCCTCTTTAATTGCCATGCCTTGGCCGCGAGCTTGATTAATAAACTCAACCAAAATAAGTGAGTTACGCACCACGATACCTGCAAGGGCAATCATGCCTATCATCGCTGTGGCAGTAAATAATACCGGCTCTGGGGCTCCAGCTATAGAGCGCTCACCAAACTGATTTAACAGCCAAAAACCTGGCATTATGCCTATTACTGTTAACGGAATAGCCGACATGATAATCAGCGATAAACTCGCCGACTGTGTTTGTACCCGTAAAATTATAAATATAGCACTGAGCGCAAACGCAAAGGCAATGCCCATATCTCTAAATACATCAATAGTTATGCGCCATTCCCCCTCGCCGCTAAAGCTGACATGGGTTCCTTGTGGTAGTTGCCATGGGGCTGTTCCGCCATTATTAAAAAAGTGACGACCTACCCACGATGTTTTAACAAACTCATCGTTTGATACATTTAAATCAGCATTCACATCAGCAATCACTTCCGCTGGTGTGCGCCCATTAAGCTCAGCCATAACATAAATCACGTCGCGCTGATCTTTACGAACAATCGTTTTAGCAACATGATGTTGTGTAAATTCACCGAGTTCTGAAAGCGATACTAACGGCCTTGGCGCACTGCTTAAACCAAACTCGTTACTGGTTTTAGCTAAATCTCTGTCGCCCCTTACCTGAAGTGCAAGTAATTGCGAAAGCTGATTTCGCTCGCTGTACGGTAGCTGTAATTTAATATCAACGGGCTCTGTTTCATTGCTCACATAAAGTACACCTACGTTTTCACCTTGAGAGGCAATACTGAGTGTTTGTGCAATATTTTGAGTTGAAACCGCACTAAGTGCGGCCTTGGTTTTATTGGTAACAAAGCGCTGTAATGGCGAGGGTGCCACCATTGAGGTATCGACTTCAACTACATGAGGCTCTTGTTGTAAACGCGCAGCTAACTGCAAGGCAGCTTGAGAATGTGTTTGCTCATCAACAAAAGCATCTCGGTAAACCTCAGCAACTAAGGTACTCAGTACCGGCGGCCCTGGAGGTACTTCAACCACTTTTATTACAATGCCATCGGTTGCTAGCATCGCGAGCTGTTCGCGAAGGCGCATAACCACTCCATGAGATTGATGATCGCGCTCAGACTTATCCACTAACAATACTCTCAGCTCGGCGAGATTCGCTGCCTCACGGCGATAATAGCCGCGCACCATACCGTTAAAGTCCATACTTGAAGGTTGACCAACATAGGCCGCTATTTCACTTACTTCGTTTAATTGCCATGTGAGTGTTTGGATTTGTTTAGTAAATGCAACTGTGTGCTCCAGATTAGTCCCCTCTGGCATATCTATCAGCACTTGCAGCTCATTTTTATTATCAAAAGGGAGTAGCTTTAAAGGCACCAAACGCATCACGGGTAACATGGCGCTAATAATAAATAATGCTAGGGTTAGCCACAAAACAAGTTTAGCTCGCCCCTTAGAAGCCAATAATGGGCTTAATATTCTTTGATATGCACCAACTTTAGGAGCAAGCTCGGAGGGTTGTTCGTTATCAGGCTTGAGTAACTTCATCGCAAGCCAAGGGGTTACAAAAAATGCAACAATGGTAGAAACCATCACGCTAACCGGCACATTAAATGCCATAGGTGCCATGTACGGCCCCATCATTCCGGTGATAAACGCCAGTGGAATAAACGCCACCATTATAGTGAGTGTCGACATAAGCAAGGCATTTCGAATTTCGCTCATTGCACCAACAATCTGCTGTTTTTTATCGCCTTTTTTATTCAAAAAGCGGCTAATATTATCAATACCTGTGATTGGGTCATCTACCAGTAAACCCAAAGATAAAATAAGCGCAAACAAGGTCACCCGGTTAATGGTGTAACCAAATGCAAAATCCAGAGCCAGTGTAATGCCATAACAAATAGGAACCGCCAGCCCAACCACCACGGCAGGACGCCAACCTAAAAAAACCCCCACAAATATCACCACAGTAAAGACCGCAAAGACTAAACTTGAAGTGAGGTTATTTACTTTTTCATCGGCAGTTTGGCCATAATCTCTTAATACCGCATAGCTCACTTCAGGGGGTAATAGCGTGCGTGTTAGCTGCGCCATCATTTGATGAACATCGTTGGCAACTGCAACAGCGTTCGTGCCGGTTTGTTTTGCAACGCTTAGTGTTACCATTGGCAAATGCTGCTGGTTTGCCGATTGAGCAAGCCATTGGTAATACTTAGCTTCACTTGGGCCATCAATAGCGTTTGCAACATCAAGCAAGTAAACACTTTTGCCATTAACAACATTCACTACCAGCTGTTCTACAGCAGATTGACTTCGTAGAACATCACCTGCTTGCAATTCAATTTGCTGCTGACCATCAACCACACTGCCTACTTGCGTTAGTTGATTAGACACGCTTAATGCATAAAAAACGTCATTTACGGTTGTTTGGTGGGCAGCCAATGCGCTGGCATTTAAATCAATGGTGAGGGTTCGTTTACGACCAGCAATGACTTTTACTTCACTGGTGTGTTCAATACGCTGTAAACTGTTGGCTATTTCGTTAGCAAAGCGGGTTAACTCGTAATCACCATAAAGTTGTGGGTCTTTACTGTATAGCCCCAGCATAACAATAGGTACATCATCCACTTCAACGGGCCGTATTTGCCAACTTTTGATAACAGAAGCCATGGTATGTTGATAACTGTTAAGTTTTGCATAGGTATCTAAAATGGCTTGTTCGCGGTCATGGCCAACCTCAAAGCGAAGTGTAACCACTGCGGCATTCGTTTGTGTAGTGGAATAAATATGTTCCACACCGCCAAGTTGGGCAAGTAGCTTTTCAAGTGGCTGGGTAACCAATCTGGCTACCTCTGGAGCTTCTACGTTGGGCGCCGATACGTATATATCGAGCATAGGCACCACTATTTGTGGTTCTTCTTCTCGCGCTGTTTGTTGTAAAGCAAATAAGCCAAACAAAATCGACAACACAAAAATAATAACCGGAATACGGCCACTTAAGCTGCTTTTTACTGCGTTATCAATCATGCTCATAACTTTTAGCCCTTGCAAAACAGTCCATATAATGTGCCTAACAAATGCACGGCATTTTGATCAATCACGCGGTAATAAATAGTTTGGCTTTCGCGGCGAGTAGCCACTACATTGGCTTTGCGCAGTGCCGCTAGGTGCTGTGATAACGCAGACTGCGCTAGCGGTACGGCTTCGTTAAGCTGCGACACACTCATTTCGGTATCTTGTAATGAGCATAAAATCATTAGTCGATTTTTATTCGCTAATATTTTTAATAGCTGCTCAGCTTGATCCACATTAGTCGCCATCGCTGTAAAGTCAATTTTCATACTATGCTCTTATTCTAAAATATGCACTTAGTATAAATTGCTAGATAAGAAATGTCCAATATTAGAATTTACTAATTTAATAACATCTAATATAGTAGCTCTGTACTCAATCAAATAAGTGACCTACTATTATGAAACTCAATAATGCACTTCGTCTTATCGCTGGCATCATGATTGTTGTATCAATCCTTTTGCAAACGTATCACGATCCGAAGTGGATATACTTTACCGCTTTTATCGCTGTAAACTTAATTCAATCAGCTTTTACTAGCTGGTGCCCAATGATCACTCTATTACGCAAACTTGGCTTTAAGGAATAATCACCATGCTTACATCTATCCCCGATTTACTAAAAATTATTACGCCTAATCAACGTCGTATCGACGCCGAACAAGCTAAACAAGAGATCAGTGAAAACAAAGGATTACTCATTGATGTGCGTGAACCGGCTGAACATGCAACCAAAGCAGCAAGCGGCGCAATTAATATTCCGCGCGGCTTACTTGAAATGAAGTTAATGGAAATAGAAAAAGACGCAGCACGCCCTATTTACTTACATTGCGCTAGTGGTGCGCGTGCAACATTAAGCGCTGAAGCACTGACACGCGTAGGTTATGAAAACGTCACAGTTATTACCTGTAAAGCAGAAGCTGTTTGTCAGGCATTTTAAAGGCCAAAAATTAAATCACTCGGCGATCAACCGATCGCCGAGCTTAAATAACATAATCCAAATTTAAAGGAACACTATGTTCAATTAAAATCAAAGATTGAAATTAATAAACTTCAACGCTAGTGTATAAAAAAGGAACACCCGTCTAAGGAAGACTTTATGAAAAAAGTTGCCGCTTTATTACTATTTTTACTCGGTATTGCTCACTCTGTAAATGCTGATGACAGCATTACCTTAATGGTATGTGAAGATTGTAATTATGACAGAGCCTCTGAACTAGCAAAAAGCAATGTACCATTAGCTCAATGCCACACTACACCCTCTGATCAAAAAGCTGCTATTGCTGATCAAACATGTGATTCAAATCCGCATAAAGTTATTATGATGGATGTCTCTGGTAACAACCACTTTGCATTTTTTGTGGGAAATCATAGTAAAAATGAGTCAGATAAATATATAGAGGCTACGATATTAAATAAAAATGATCTTATTGCTATATCTAAACAAAAAGCAATTGATGAGCATTTCTCAACATTTAAACACACACTTCAAACTGAACTAAGCCTAATGCCACTTTATCAAATAAGTCAGTCTTCTCATCTAGATAGACAAAACAACTGCCCCTCCCATGTAAATAATGCAGTAAAGGCTGTATTTGAAAAATATACATCATCTCGAATTCAAAACTGGGTAAATCATAAAGTTGAAAATAATATTAAAAATCCTGATAGCTTTTTTACATCAAAACCGATCATAGTTGGTGAGACCTTGTATCAGAGTCCGTGGAGTGAGGTGAGTAAGAATTTTAATTTAGAAGTTAATCTTAACAATGGAAGCGACGGGCAATACCGTGTTATTTTTTTAGCGAAGTGGATAAAAGAGTTAGGTGCGCTCAGTTTATCGGTAAACCCTTATTTAACTTATTTAGACGGTATTGCATTAAATCACTATAAAATATCAGCGCCATCAGTCTCCCAATGCTTAAAAAATGCTTTAGATAGAAATCTGTCATCATCAATGTCCTCGTATATTTCGAACACTAATAATAGAGATACTTAGGGTTAGCATGTTGTAGGCGTCATCGGATGGCGCCTACAAATAAACAAGCCAAAAGCAATCCTTACTTAACCATATTCCCTTTAGCTCCCTATATGACCTAATCATTTTTTCTCTTCCAGAAGTGTAACTAGCATTTGCTCGATATTTTTTACGCTATAGGTAAGCGAGCGGATGAGCTCTACTTGGCTTTGTGGTTCATCGTTATTAGATTGGGCTGGCTGATCTGAAGTGAGGTTATCTTTTTGAGTTAAAATGGCTTCACGAAATTCACTGGCATTAACTACCCCAAGTAACGATACTAATGCACCGTGACCAGACTGCCCTGCAGTTTCAAAGCTTAAGCGGTATAAACCAAATAGTCGCATTAATGGCCCCTGACTTAATCCCACATCAGTGATTTTTTCAAGCGGAATCGATTTTTCTTCTTTAAACAAAATACCGCGTTTAACCACTAGCTTGCGCTCTAGCAAATCGGCCGACATAGCTGCTAATACTCGACCTGCGACTAGCCACACCAAAAGCAATACAACGGGTAAAAACACAATAGTTACAACTGGAAAAAGGCTAAATATTGCAGCTAAGCACATCCAGTACTGTTTAACTTTGTTATCAAAAGTGGCACTTTTTAAAATTATATTAGACATCGTTTTATCACTTTTAAATTATAGTCTTTTTAAGTTACATTAATTATCAACTGTACGCAATTCAACCACTTCGATAGTTAAAATCCAATAACCACTTTAATCGCAAGTGCAATAAATACCATACCTAATAGTCTATCTAACCACACATTTTGTTTGGTAAAGCCAAAGCGCTTTTTAGACATCTCAGTAAGTAAAGCCACTAATAAATACCAGCCAGTATCTATTACAAAAACGGTTAAGCACATAATAATACCGATGTTTAATGTAAGGTTTTCTGGATCGATAAACTGCGAAAATAGCGCCAAAAAGAAAATTGCCAACTTAGGGTTTAAAAATGCAATCGCAAAACCATCTTGTAACGCCTTAGAACTGCTCACCGCACTTTTTTGAACTTGCAGCTCGCTGTCGTTAGGTTTTGAAAATAGTATTTTCAAACCTAAATACGCTAAATAGGCTGCCCCTAAGTACACTAAAAATTGATACACAGTAGGAAACTGCAACATCAATGCGCCTAATCCCAATAATGAGGCCGCTGCATATAAGCCAACGCCAAAACCATGGCTTAACGCTGCCAGCATGCCATTTTTCATCCCGCCATTTAAGCTATGCTTTAATACCACAGCTAAACTAGGCCCTGGCGACATTGCGCCCATCATGCATACCAGTGCTAAGCTAAACCATAATGATAATGCCATTAGTAACCCTTATATTTCTTCATTTTCAATAAGTAATGCATAACCATGCACTTGCCCATAAAAGCCTGTCAATGGCACTGCGTTTATTACTTTCCAGCCGTCTTGGTTTAATTCCTGTATGCGATCATTTAGTGCGACTATATCTACCCCACCCAAAAAACGGGCCTTTCTGAATTCGATTACTTTTTGCATTTTAATCCTTATTGAACTTATAACATGTATTCAAAATCGTAATGGTGAATCCCTTGCTCAATCCGTATTTTCATACTGCCTGTTAATCCTGCGAGCTCATCAGTGCCTGAGTCGGGTACCACTTTTAAAATCAAGCTATCTTGGCCTTTATCCATGGTGCCAAAATGCTGCAGTACAAAACCACCTTGCAAACCATCAAGTTCGCCTATTACTTGTTCAATAGCCACATAACCGGCACTGCCTTGGGTGGGGGTCATGGCGCTGAGCATTTCACCTTGGCTAGTTGCGGTTAGGCCACCAGTAAATTGTTTATCAATCGACATACGACCTAAATTAACGCCTTGCTGCCCGTGTGCATACCCCTCTATAGGCGCTAATGTAACGGTAAACTCGCCTGTTACCTGTTTAGTTGTCATAATTTTTCCTTATTGATGATTTTTAATACTATTGATTTTTAATCTATTGATGCCATATCTATACCTTAATCATCAATAAGAATCTACTATGCCTACAGACAAGCCTGCTTTAGATAAAGCCGCCTTTAGCGCTTTATTCCCTATATTCAATTTTATTAAGCCTTATAAATGGGTAGTTTTAGGGGCTTTAGTGGCGTTACTTGCCACCGCAGGAGTTAACTTATCGCTAGGGCAAGGCGTTAAATTTGTGATTGATCATGGCTTTATTGCCGGCTCGCAAGCGCAATTACAACAAGCTGTGTTGGTATTAATTGGTTTGATCAGTTTATTGGCAGTGGGTACATTCAGCCGATTTTATTTAATGTCGTGGATTGGCGAACGAGTCAGTAACGACATTCGAAAAGCCGTGTTTAATCGTATTGTTACCTTGCACCCAAGTTACTTTGAAGAAAACCGCAGCGGTGAGCTAATGTCACGCTTAACCACCGACACCACTTTGTTGCAATCTATCATTGGTTCGTCATTTTCAATGGCGCTGCGCAGCGCACTGATGCTGGTAGGTGGTTTAGCCATGTTGTTATTCACTAACTTAAAACTCACGTTAGTAGTGGTGGCCTGTGTGCCCTTGGTACTGGTGCCTATGATAGTGTTTGGTAAAAAGGTGCGCAAACTCGCCAGTTCTAGCCAAGATGCTATTGCCGATATAAGCACCTACGCGGGTGAGATCATTCAAAACATAAAAGTGGTACAAAGTTATAGCCACGAACAACAAGAACAATCTGCTTTTGCGCTTGAAACCGAAAAGGCCTTTAATGTGGCTAAAAGCCGAATTAAACAACGTTCGTTTTTAATTGCAGCTGTTATTTTTCTTACCTTTAGTGCTATTAGTGCCATGCTCTGGGTAGGCGGTAGTGATGTGTTAGCAGGCACTATGACGGGCGGTGAACTCGGTGCTTTTGTGTTTTATGCCATTATGGTGGCCATGTCGGTAGCGACCGTTGCAGAGGTTTATGGTGAACTACAGCGCGCCGCAGGAGCCGCAGCAAGATTGCTCGAACTGCTCGCCGTTGAAAGTAAAATACAAAACCCCGAAATTCCACAAGATGATGAGTTACATGCAACAACCAGCAACAGTGCAATTTCACTTGAAGGTATTAGTTTTAATTACCCTTCTCGCCCAGATGTAAGCGCATTAAATAATATCAGCTTAAATATTGAAACAGGTAAAACTGTGGCTATTGTTGGCCCTTCCGGTGCGGGTAAAACTACCTTATTTGAACTATTGCAGCGCTTTTACGATCCAGCCAGCGGAGCGATTAAGTTTCATAATATAGATATTAAACAGTTGTCGTTAAACACCTTACGCAACAAAATGGGCATGGTGGCACAAAACCCGATTTTATTTAGCTTTGATGTCATGCATAACATTCGCTATGGCAACCCAAGCGCCAGTGACGAGCAAGTTTATGCGGCCGCCAAACATGCACATGCTGATGAATTTATAAAACAGTTACCACAAGGCTATAACAGCTTTTTAGGTGAGCAAGGTGTTAGGCTTTCGGGTGGGCAAAAGCAGCGTATTGTACTTGCCCGCGCCATTTTAAAAGATCCAGAAATACTGCTACTTGATGAAGCTACCAGCGCGCTTGATGCGCAAAGCGAGCATCATGTTCAGGCCGCACTTGAACACTTAATGCAAAATAGAACAACGCTGATTATTGCCCATAGACTGGCCACGGTAAAACATGCCGATATGATTGTGGTAATGGAAAATGGCGAAATAAAAGCTACAGGCACTCATCAGCAATTAATGGCAAGTAACCCTTTGTATCAAAAACTATGTGAATTACAGTTTAATTTAGATTGATTGCATTTTAGTTGCTACTTCTTTTTAAGCCATTTATTCATTGCGGTATCGTAAGCCTCAGTTAGCTTAGTTTTATCGCACTTTACACCAGCTATGTAACTTTCGGGCAAGTCATTTTTTGGCATAACCCCTGCACCAACGGATACCTTTTTAAAACAGCTATCACCTCGTCGGTAAGTGGTGAATTGCATATTTTGCTGCTCTATTTTTAATAGCGGCTTCACCTTCCCTGCATGCTCTTTTGGGACGGTAATGCGCTTTTTCTGAGGGTCATTCTTTGCAGTATCAGAATAGCCAGTTTGTTGCTGTAAAATACTATTGAGTCCTTTGTTTAAATCGATCTTTTTATAAGGCTTTAAAATTACAGGCTGAGTATTTTTCGTGGTGGTATTTAGCGGCTTAGTCGTTTTCTCTGTTTTTTTATAATTAATATTTAGTGGTTTTGATTGGGTTGCATTAATAGGCTCAATAGATTTAATTTCTTTATGTTTATTTGTATGAGCGCGTTGTTGAGGGACTTGTTGTGTTGCTTTAATTTTAGCTGGCACACTTACCATATAAGCTTTAATGGGGGTTGATTGCGGTGGTTTTATGTCAGGTGCTTTTAATGTGGCAACAAAAAGCAAAACTAATCCGTGTAAACATATTGATAAAATAATTGCCGTGCGCCACGCTGCCATAAATATGTCCTTACCGAAGAACTATTTGTGACAGCTAACGCAGGCAAAAGTGCCATTAAAATATGCAAAACCACGCATTTGCGCGGTTTTAGCTATTAACCTTGTGTATTAGGCACTATTTGAATTTCGACGCGGCGATTTTGCGCACGACCATTCGCGGTATCGTTAGTCGCTATTGGGCGTGATTCGCCATAGCCACTCGTGCTTACTCGTGCCGCCATAATTTGCTGGTTCACTAAGTAGTTTTTTACACTTTGTGCACGCTGCTCTGAAAGAGTCATGTTGTAACTGTCTTTGCCCGTGCTGTCGGTGTGACCTTCAACACTTAAGTAGGTTTTTTCGTATTTATTCATTACACTTGCTATCGCATTTAGAGTGTCATGAAAGCCCGATGAAATATAAGATTGATCAGTCGCAAACGTAATATTAGAGGGCATCACTAAGCGTAAGTTATCGCCTTCACGAACCACTTCAACTCCCGAACCCGCTAACTCATCACGAAAAGCAGCTTCTTGTTTATCCATGTAATCACCTACAGCAGCACCCGCTAGCGCACCAATAGCTGCACCAATAAAAATACGCTTATCTTTATGATTACCTGTAGCTTTACCTAAAATACCACCCGCGGCTGCACCAATAGCGGCACCTTTACCTGTGTTATTCATTTCACAGCCAGAAAGTAATACAGCAACGACAGTGACACTTAAAAGTGATTTAGTTAACATCATGGTAATTTCCTATTCATTTAGAATTTATTATTGCGATTATGCAAATATATGTATGAACCAACAATGAAGAATAATGTATAAGCGTTGATATTGCCTATCAAATAAGGAAGTAGTGATAGCGTTTCATAATAATGTCATACTTGTTTGTGACAATTTTATGATTTATCAAAAGGCGATGGACACTATGTTAATTGCGATTTTTAGACAGTTCTTTTTGCTTGGCTGCATGAGCTTTGGCGGCCCTGCCGCGCATTTAGGTTACTTTAAGCACCACTTTGTTGATTCGCTTCGCTGGTTAAGTACAGCGCGTTACGCGCAGCTAATTAGCTTAAGTCAAGCTCTGCCAGGCCCTGGTTCAAGTCAGGTTAGCTTTGCTATTGGCGTAGAACGTGCTGGTGTACTCGGTGGTATCGCTGCGTTTATAGGCTTTACCCTGCCTTCGTTTTTGATCATGGTACTAATTGCAATAAGTGCACATCAGTTTGATGCTGTTTATTTTGCTATTATTGCAGGTTTGAAACTATTTGCCGTGGTTATTGTTGCTGATGCGACCCTTAGTATGGCGAAAAGCTTTTGCAGCAATCTAATCCTTAAGCTAATTGCAGTTATAAGCACCCTAGCTCTTGTTCTACTGCCGATGTTAAGTACACAAATTATTATTTTACTGATTGCGGCCGCAGTCGGCGCTATCTGGCCACTCTTAAAATTAGGTGATTTATCACAGCAAACTAGCAGTGATCAGGGGAAAGTTAACTGGGTTGCACTTAGTTTATTTGCGCTACTGCTTGGAGTTAGCTTTATTCCAATAGGGCAAGAATTTGCGTTATTTGCGCCTTTTTACCAAGCTGGTGCTATGGTATTTGGTGGCGGGCATGTTGTGTTGCCAGTACTTCAAGCGGGTGTGCCAACGTTAAGTGATGATCAATTTTTAACGGCTTACGCCAGTGCTCAGGCTATACCTGGGCCTATGTTTACAATAGCCACCTACTTAGGCGCGCAGCTAAATACCGAGCAGCCAATAATGGGCGCAATCATAGCTACATTATTGATATTCACCCCAGGGTTTTTACTGATGTTGGCATTTCAGAAAAGCTGGATTAATTTAGCCAGTAAGCCCCGCTTTGCCAGCTCAATTGCCTCGCTTAATGCCGCCGTGGTTGGTTTTTTAGCTGCAGCATTGTATTCGCCCATTTGGACTTCAGCTATTAATAGTGTGTGGCATATTGCATTAGTGATTGCTACATTTGCGTGGCTACGTATGAAAAAGCCACCTATTTGGTGGCTATTATTATTGTTTATTGGTGTTGGCCTTGGACAGCATTATTGGGCACTTTAATACTAGGTTTGCCCGCCATATTCACCCCGTCAGCTGGGCTTAACTGCCCACTAACACTTTGATAAGCGCGCAGTCCAAACACCGGTAATACGGCCAGTAAATGATCCATAATTTCAGCTTGTAAATGCTCGTAAGATATCCAACGTTTGTCTTCACTAAAGCAGTAAAACTCAATCGGGAGGCCATGGTTAAGCGGTTGTAGTTCACGCACCATGAGTGTGAGCGAGGTATTGATTTTACTGTGTTGTTTTAAGTAACCCTCTGCATAGCGACGAAATAACCCTAAGTTCGACACCGGATCGGGAAGTGTGCCTAGTCGAATATATTCTTGCAGTGGTATTGCCGCTTCTATTTGCGCTTTAAAGTCATCATCAACTAAAAAGATGCTGTTCATATCAATGTTTAAAGAACGCTTGATGCGTCGCCCACCAGATTCTTGCATACCGCGCCAATTTTTAAATGAACCGGCCACCAGCATATAAGTGGGTATAGTCGTTATGGTGTTATCCCAGTTACGCACTTTTACAGTATTAAGTCCTAAATCAATTACTTCGCCATCGGCGCCGTAGTTATCTACTTGGATCCAGTCCCCATAGGTCACTAAACGATTAGCGGCAATTTGAATGCTGGCGACAAAACCTAATATGGTGTCTTTAAATACTAATAAAGTAACAGCGGCGATCGCACCAAAACCAGAGAGAATATAAGTCGGCGATTTTTCAAGCACAATACTAACAATTAATATTGAACACACAATAAAGGTGATCAGCTTAACCACTTGAATTAACCCTTGAATGGGCACTTCGCGGGCAAAATCTAATTGGTTATAAATAGCACCAGCAATGCTTACAATACTGCTAATAATAAAACCAATATAAATAATTAATAATGCTTGGCCAATGGTTTTAAGGATCTCTTGAGCAATTGCATTAACCGGATAAACACTATCAAATGTGGCTAAAAAAAGCACACAGCACAGCAAGCAGGCAATCCGCTTATTCAGCTTAGTTAACATAGGTGACAATGAACCAATACGCTCAGGAGAGAGTTTAGTCACCACCTTTTGAATACCCGGTAACATCAAGCGACGAGTAAATAAGTAAACAAATAATAACGAAAGGATGCCAATTGATGAGGCGGTGATTGCGCTGAGAAAAAAAGCATCGGGGACTTTTTCAAACCAAGGAGTAATTAGCTCCTGTAGGTGTGTTTTGCTCATGGTATTTCAATTTCCTTACTGGGTGTTAATTCAGTACTAGCTTGTTGAATATGAATAGCGCTTAATTGCTTATCTTTTACTGTCCATAAGTTATTTAAGTATTGCTGAAACTGGGCCCTGAATGCCTTATCGGTTTGGTAACTGCCAATCATCTGTGTATTTATTGGCATAACCTCAATAGTAATATGAATAGACTCCAACTCGCCTTTTAAAATATTACGACACACATGATCTGACTGACCGCTATACACTAAACTGGTGTTAAGCATAGCGTCAAACTGCTCGTTTAAAACCTCTAAGGCAAAAGCAGTTCCACCAGCCTTAGGTTTTAATAAATGCTGAAAAGGACTTTGTTGATGCTGGTGCTTTTGCGCAGTAAAACGCGTACCTTCTACAAAGTTAACTATGGTTGTAGGATGATGACGAAAGTTACGGCAACTGCGCTTAGTACGCTCGACATCTAAGCCTTTTAAATTCGGATTTTTAGCCAATTGCGCTTTGGTCACTCGTTTCATAAAGGGCATACCCATCGCCCACGCACCAGTGCCAATAAATGGCACGTATTTAAGCTCATCTTTTAAAAAAAACTTAGGGGCTGGCAATGCATCCAACGAGCTCAATACCGCAATATCAAGCCAGCTAATATGATTACTGATTAGCAAATACCAACTGTTGGCGTTTACCTCCCCACTAATATTAACTTTAATATTATTACAGCCTAACCACAGCCCTAAGCGGTTACCTTTGCACCACCCTTTATACGCACTGTGTAATAATTTACTCACTACAGGTATGGGCAGCACTAATTTAACTAACCCTAGGGTAAGCACTAATGCGCCAAATATTATTAAATTAGCAAATAAAACACAGCCAACAATTAAGCCATTTAACCAATTAGGTAACCATTTTTTTAGCATAACTGTCAGCTCATTTTGTTATTTTTGTTTGAGATTAACCAACGTCTGGTTTTTTTCTTCCCACACGCGATTTAATTCACTTTGAAAGCGTACTCTAAAGTCAGGATCATTAGTGTAATCACCAATTAAGTCGTCACTAACGCCTTTTACTTCAACATGTACATCAATGTGTTTTACTTTACCGGCTGCAAAATCCATAAAGGTAGGAATGCCCTCAGGGTAATGAATAGTGACATTTACCACTTTAGAAATTTGCTCACCCATGGCTTGCATTACAAACGCCACACCACCCGCTTTCGGTTTAAGTAAGTGAGGAAACGGGCTATTTTGACGCGCATGCTTTTGCGCTGTAAAACGCGTCCCTTCAACAAAGTTAACCACACTGACTGGCATTTCTTTAAATTTTTCACAGGCTTTACGGGTGGTTTCTAAATCTTTACCACGCAATTTAGGATTCTTTTTTAATTGGCTTTTACTGGTGCGGGTCATAAAAGGAAAGTCGAGTGCCCACCAACATAAACCTAAAACAGGCACGTAAATAAGCTCTTTTTTCAAAAAGAAGTTCAAAAAAGGTATTTTTCGGTTAAACACCCGCTGTAACACTAAAATATCCACCCAGCTTTGGTGGTTAGCAATGACTAGGTACCAATCTTTTGATTTAAGCTCTTCAAGGCCAATAACATTAAGTTTAGTTGGCGTTAATAACGTCTGATTTAACGTGTTGAAGGTCACCCAAATAGAGGCACATTGCTTGGCCGTCCAGCTCATTAATTTTTGTAGTGGTTTGATTGGGATTAACTTAACGATGCCACAAATAAAAATAGGCACAAACCAAAAAAGAGTGTTTATTGTATAAAAGAAAATACTAAATACACTGCGAATAACTGACATTACTTCTATTCCTTTAAACATCGCGCAGCCACTAAGACCGCGCTTAACTATGCAACTAAATTAATCTTCAAAATAGGTGTAGCCCTCAAGCCCTGCATTGAGCTCGGCTAGGTACCCTTCTTTACAGTGTTCTGATACATCAAGTTTATTAATTTGAGTGGCAAAGTTATCAGCTAATAACTCGCTATCATAATCAACAAATTTTAATACATCCTTAACGCTGTCACCTTTAATGGCATTGGTTAATACATATCCTTGCTCATTAAGCTCAACATGGACTGAGTCGGTATCACCAAATAGGTTATGTAAGTCACCTAAAATCTCTTGGTATGCCCCCACCATAAACATGGCAATATGATACTGCTGACCTTGTGTATATTCAGGGATAGGTAAACTAGTTTCAATACCTGCACCTTCAACGTACTCACGTATTTGCCCGTCAGAATCACAAGTAATGTCTTGGATAATCGCGCGCTGAGTAAGCGGCTGCGTTAGGTTTTCGATGGGCATGACCGGAAATAACTGCTGAATACCCCATACATCAGGTAATGACTGAAACAATGAAAAATTCACAAACAGTTTATCGGCTAGCTTTTCGTTTAAATCATCTAGCACTTCGCGATGAGCACGTGCGTTAACGCTTAACGATGCACGAACTCGGTGTAAAATCGTAAAGTAAAGCTGCTCTATTTTCGCCCACTCTAGCATGCTCACTAAACCATGCACGTATTGATCGTGTGCTTCGCTAAATAAGTGCATAGCATCATGATATATTTCAAGTGCCATACGTGGGTTCAAACGTTGTAAGCATTGCCACATTTCATCTAGCACTAATGCGCTGTTTTCCAATGGCGGTTCTGGGTTTAAATGATTCGGTGCTTTTTCTACATCAATGACATCAGTGATCAACACTGCATGATGAGCCGTTAATGCACGGCCAGATTCGGTAATAATAGCAGGGTGCGTTAAGTTATGCTGATCGCACACATCGGCAAATGCATTCACTACGTTACGCGCGTATTCTTCGACTGTGTAGTTCATTGAGCAGGCACTGCGTGAGCCTGAGCCTTCGTAGTCAACGCCAAGCCCGCCACCCACATCAACCGTATTTAGCGGTACACCGTATTGAGTTAATTCAGCAAAATGGCGAGCACATTCGCGCAAGGCACGATGGATATCACGAATATTGGCGATTTGAGAACCAATATGAAAATGCACCATTTGCATTAAATGCAACTTGTTATGTTGCTTAAGTACTTCCACTGCACTGAGTACTTGTCCTGCGGTTAAACCAAACTTACCTTTTTCACCACCGGTATTTTGCCATTTACCTTTGCCAACCGAATTTAAGCGAATACGAATTCCAATAGCCGGTTCAATGCCTAAATTATCAATTTCTTCAAGCAATGTGGTTAGCTCTGAGAGTTTTTCAACCACAATTTTAACGCTGTGTCCCATTGCTTGACCAATACAGGCTAAACGTAAAAACTCGCTGTCTTTGTAGCCGTTACATACAATAGTAATAGGCTCTTTCGCCACCCCTAAAATGGCCATTAGTTCAGGCTTAGAACCAGCTTCAAGTCCCACTAGGCCACTTGGGTGAGCTAATAACTTACTCACAACAGAGCGCTGTTGGTTTACTTTGATAGGATAAACACAGGTGTATTTGCCGTTATATTCGCGGTTAGTGCGCGCTTGAGTGAAGGCATTGGTGAGCGTATCTACACGATTTTTTAAAATATCAGTAAAGCGCACCAGTACGGGCAATGTTAACCCTTGCTGCTTAAATTGCTCAGTAAGCTGACTTAAAGAAATGGCAGGTTTTGTTTGGTCGCCATCCGGATAGGCTATCAACTCACCTTGTGCGTTAATATCAAAATAACCATCGCTCCAATGAGCAACATTGTATGTAGCACGTGCTGTTTCTAAACCCCAAGTCATGGCAACTCTTCTTTATTAAATTAGGTGTAAAGAGGCATTTTAATACGTCACTATCTGCTAAGCTAACAAAAATTGAACTTTCCCCTCTTTATAGCTAACTTTATTCGCTAAAGAGAGTAAAATTTGATTGAGCAATAGGCCAAGCACTGGCAGAATTGCCTCCTTTTTTTCATACTCAACCAAAAGTGTAACAACAACTATGGCAAATTTAGATCAAAGTAAGTGGTTTACTGAAATTAGCGACCGCGATGGCAGCGCATTTTCATTACGTATTAACAAAAAGTTAGATGAAAAACAGTCTCCTTTTCAAAAAGTAGAAATGTTTGAAACCACAGACTTTGGTAATTTAATGATCATTGATGGTTGTACTATGGTAAGTAGCCGTGAAAACTTTTTTTACCACGAAATGATCAGCCACCCAGCATTACTGGCGCATCCAAACCCAAAAAACGTAGTTATTATTGGTGGCGGCGATTGCGGTACATTACGTGAAGTGCTCAAGCACCCAAGTGTAGAAACTGTTACACAAATAGATATTGACGAAGTGGTTACCCAAATGTCGTTAAAGTACTTCCCTGAGTTATGTGAATCAAATAACGACCCACGTGCTACTGTGATGTTTGACGATGGCATTAAATACATGCGCGAAGCAGCTGGTGAGTCTATTGATGTAGTAATTGTTGATGGTACTGATCCGGTAGGCCCAGGTGAAGGTTTATTTAACCATGCGTTTTATACTAGCTGTTTAAACGCACTTCGCTCTGGTGGAATACTGGTACAACAAAGTGAATCGCCATTAATGCATATGCCACTGTTGGTTGAAATGCGCGAAGCTATGCTAAGTGTTGGTTTTAACGATTTACAAACTCTTCCATTCCCACAACCTATTTACCCAAGTGGGTTATGGTCAGTGACGCTAGCTCGCAAATCTGAAGCATTTAATGGCTTTAGAGAAGACGGCGCAGCCATAATTGCTGAGCATAGTGAATACTACAATGGCGGCATTCATCACGGTGCACTCGCAACACCTAATTACATGAAACGCGCTTTTGATAAAAAATAATAAGTTATAAATACAAAACAGGGCTCGCTAGAGCCTTTTTTTATGTGTTTAATTACATTGAATACGTTTGCAGTCATCTCGTAATAACCCCACCTTCACTTTATGCTCATAGTCTACAATTTGACATAAAGGACGCACAATGAGATTACCTTTACTGCTAGTTGCTTTACTTTCAAGCAGCGCTTTTGCAAAAGAAGCCATGCTGGAATCGCCTGATCAAAAAATTAAAATCACCATATCTGATCAATCTTCATCTCCTTACTATTCTATTAGCTTTAATGGTAAACCTGTTATTACGCAGTCACATTTAGGTTTTAGATTTAAAAGCCAAGCGCCATTTGATGAAGGTTTTGTTATTAGTGAAGTAACTCGCTCACAAACCGATAGTCAATGGCAGCAACCTTGGGGAGAGCGTCAAACCGTTGTCGACAAGCACAATGAAATTGCCGTTACCTTTGATAAACCCGCACCCCACGGTGGCACATACACAGTGCGATTTAAAGCCTTTGATAGCGGTGTGGGATTTCGCTATGAAGTCCCTAAACAAGCCGGTTTTGAAAAAACAGAAATTACTAAAGAGCTGACCGAGTTTGCCATCGCCGGTGCCGATAAAGCCACTGCATGGTGGATACCTGCTCGCGGTTGGAATCGTTACGAATATGTCTACAACACCACAGCCTTACAAGATGCTGCACTCGCTCACACCCCTTTTACTTTTAAAAATGGCAACGGCGTGCATGTCAGTATTCATGAAGCAGCCCTAGTCGATTATGCGGGCATGGTGCTTAACCAACGTCGCCCAGGCACTTTTAGCGCCGATTTAACGCCATGGTCAGATGGTATAGCAGTCAAAAAGCACGGTGAATTTAATACACCTTGGCGCACCATTCAAATTGGCGAACATGCGGTAGACTTAGTTAATTCAGATATTATTTTAAATCTAAATGAGCCAAATAAGCTCGGTGATGTATCGTGGGTTAAACCAGGCAAATACGTAGGTATTTGGTGGGGCATGCACATTAATGAGAATACTTGGGGTAGTGGCGAAAAACACGGTGCTACCACAAAAAATACTAAATACTACATGGACTTTGCCGCAAAATACGGCTTTGATGGTGTATTAATTGAAGGTTGGAACACCGGTTGGGATGGCGACTGGTTTTTTAATGGCGATGTATTTAGCTTTACCCAAGCATATGATGACTTTGATATTGAGGAGCTTACCCGCTATGGTAAGCAAAAAGGGGTGCAGTTAATTGGCCACCATGAAACCTCAGGTAACGTAACAAATTATCGTAATCAAATGGAAGACGCTTTTGCGCTTTACGAGCAATCAAATGTAAGCCAAATTAAAACCGGTTATGTGGCCGATGGTGGCAATATTAAACGCATTGATGAAAACGGCATTGCCCGTTTTGAGTGGCATGACGGCCAATTTATGGTTAATGAGTACTTATACAACGTTAAGCTAGCTGCAAAACATAAAATAAGTATTAATACTCATGAGCCAATAAAAGACACCGGCCTTCGCCGAACTTACCCTAATTGGATTGCTCGTGAAGGCGCTCGCGGCCAAGAATTTAACGCATGGGGCACGCCACCCAATCCACCAGAGCACATTCCAATGCTTGCTTTTACGCGTATGCTCGCAGGCCCAATGGACTTTACACCGGGTATTTTTGATATGAGCTTTAATGGCTTAGGTGGCGATACAAATCGCCCGCAAACAACACTTGCAAAGCAATTAGCACTTTATGTTGTAATGTACAGCCCAATTCAAATGGCGGCTGATTTACCTAAAAATTATTTAGCTAAGCCCGATGCTTTTCAATTTATTCAAGACGTACCGACCGATTGGCAACAAAGTATTGCGCTTGATGGAGAAGTAGGCGACTTTATTGTATTTGCACGAAAAGAACGTAAACGCGATCAGTACACTGGTAATGACTGGTACTTAGGCGCTGTAACTGATGAAAACGCCCGCACCATTGAGGTTAAACTCGACTTCTTAGATAAAGATAAACAGTTTGAAGCGCAAATCTACCAAGACGGTAAAAACGCTGAATGGAAGAACAATCCTTATGATTTAAGCATTGAAAAACGCACTGTTACCGCAAGCGATAAGCTAACATTAAAATTGGCCACCAGTGGCGGTACAGCCATTCGTTTTAAAGCCCTCTAGTAGTTAATCTGAACTCTAGATAATAAATTAACGCTATCTGCAACCATGCAGATAGCGTTATTAGCTTGGATTAGTAACCTTTATTGGTAGGTATATTTGCGCACTTAAACCACCTTCAGGGCGATTAGAGAGCACCACCTTGCCGCCATGCATATCGATAATACGCTTAATAATTGCAAGGCCTAGGCCGCTACCTTCACTACCGCGAGCTGCATCACCTTGTTTAAACGGCTCAAACACAGACTCCAACTCGCTTTCAGGAATACCCGGACCACTATCGTTGACCGCAATAACCACATATTTTTTATTGGAATTAAAATAACTAAGTACTTCAATATCACCCTCTGAGTAGCGTAGTGCATTTTCTATCATATTGGTCACTACTCGCTTAATCGCGACACTACTTATGGGAATTTTTCCAATATTAGGATTCGGTTTAAACGTGATCGCACGTTGATGCTTAAGCTCACTTTGTACGACTTCACCAAGGAGCGCATTAATATCTTCGCAGGTTTGTTCTTCACGTTTATGATGGCGTAAATATTCGATAAATTGATCGATAATGCCATTCATATCTTCAATATCGTAAATAATGCCTTCACGTAAATAATCATCTTCATCAACCATCATTTCTGTGGCTAAACGAATACGCGTAAGCGGTGTGCGTAAATCATGAGAAACACCGGCCATAAGTAATCGACGGTCGTTTTCAAGGGCAGCAATACCTCGCGACATTTGATTAAAGGCGCGCGTTACCTCAATAACCTCACTCGACCCTTGCTCTTGTAACTTGGTACTAAAGTCGCCTACCCCTACTTTTATCGCAGCTTGTTGTAATGCTTTTAGTGGTCGGTTCAAATGTCTTGCAAATAGCCACCCGCCTAATACACTTAAAAAGCCTATACTGGATAAGTAAAAAGTTAAAAATTCAAGATTACTTTCTTTAAATCCGGTTAAGGGAACTTTAACCCAATAGCCCGGCGCCTGCGGGGCTTCTACCCAATAAATAAGCGGATCAGTTTGACTAATGCGCACCCGAGAAAAGCCATTTAATTGCTCAGACATACTACGCGATAGCCCAGAATACTCACGACTTTGGCCTAAACCATTACGCATAGCTTCACGCTGAGTCATTACTTCAATGCCGGTTATTTCAAAAAACTTCTCAGAGACTTCATCGGTGACTTCAACGCCATCTTCCCAATCAATAAACACGGTTTTAATTTGCTTAGCCAGCATTAAATTAACTTGTTCAATGGTGGGTTTAACTACATATAAACTTACCGTGACGTAGGAAACTATTTGGTTAATAAGCAGCAAAGCGGCAACCAAAAATACGGTTTGTCCAAACGCACTACGTGGAAACATTCCCATAATGATTACTTTTCACCGTCAGGAACAAATACATAACCTAAACCCCATACAGTTTGAATATAGCGTGGGTTAGCCGCATCCACTTCAATCATACGGCGAAGGCGTGACACTTGCACATCAATACTACGCTCTAGCGCACTGTAATCACGACCTCTTGCCAAGTTCATTAATTTATCACGACTTAACGGCTCTCGAGGATGAGATACCAACGCTTTTAATACGGCAAATTCACCACTTGTGAGTGATACGGTATTATCCCCTTCGCTCATTTCTCGTGTGGCTAAATTTAAGGTAAATTTACCAAACTTGATTAAATTCTCTTCTGCTGAGGGCGCCCCTGGCACTTCTTTTGATTGGCGACGTAAAATTGCTTTTATGCGGGCAAGTAACTCACGTGGATTAAACGGTTTAGGAATATAATCGTCAGCACCGAGCTCCAAACCAATAATGCGGTCTACTTCATCACCTTTAGCGGTCAACATCACAATTGGGATTTGGTTTTCTTTTTGACGTAACCGTCTGCAAATAGAGAGCCCGTCTTCTCCGGGCAGCATTAAATCAAGCACCATTAAGTGAAAGTTTTCACGTTCAATAAGCCTATCCATTTGCTGTGAATCGGCGGCTGTTCTAACAATAAATCCTTGCTCTACTAAATAGCGCTCAAGCAAACTGCGCAAACGTTTATCGTCATCAACCACTAATACTTTTACTGTCTCTTGTCCCATAATCTGTTGCTTATTTTTATAATTTATTAATAGTTAATATAAATGAAAAACTTAATAATAAAAAACTAATTAAGTGCTTAGATTGTTACTGAACATTTCAAACCCATTGGTGGCTATTTTATCTCGACAAGCTGCCTTTATTTTAATACCGTGCCACACATGAAAATTAAACAAGAACACGGCGTGAAAACAAACTTAATTACTCGCGAAGGTTATTTACAACTTCAGCAAGAACATGAGCATCTTTGGAATGTAAAACGCCCAGAAATCACTAAAATTGTGAGTTGGGCTGCAAGCCTTGGTGATCGCTCTGAAAATGCAGACTATCAGTATAACAAGCGTCTATTACGCCAAATAGACCGCCGAGTGCGCTATCTACGTAAGCGCATCCCCGATTTAAAAATTGTTGACTACTCACCCGTACAAGACGGCAAAGTTTTTTTTGGAGCGTGGGTAGAAATAGAAAACGAGGCCGGTGAGTGTAAAAATTTTAGAATTGTCGGCCCCGATGAAATTTATGATCGCAACGACTATATTTCTATCGATTCACCAATGGCTCGAGCGCTATTAAAAAAACAAGTAGACGATGATTTTGAGGTCATGACCCCTCAAGGTGCTAAGCAATGGTATGTAAATAATATTTCCTACCAAAAATAAAACGGCTTAGTTTTGATTCAGATCATATTAACTTTTTATTGTTTATATTATCTGAGTAAGCTATAACTAAAGTTACTCAAGTAATGTTGTATTAACTTGAGAGTAGTTAATTAAGGTCACCATTATGTCAAACATAACAGCGCGCATATTACAAAATGCCCTCGTGTTTGCACTCTTTATGAGTGTGAGTTTGACATTACATGGCGCACCTAAAAATAACAAACTTGATGCTGGTTTTGCTCCAGCTGAATTTATTGTTTGCGACTCTCCTGACCAAGCAAATCTCGACACCGATATAGACTCTCATGTCGGTGTTATTGCGCTTAGAGAAATTCAACCACTTCCTTTAGCGTTTTACTTTCATTATGAAAGTAGCCTTTTAGTCACACCCTACAACCATGCACACCCGCGAGCGCCACCCGTTATTTAGTTTAATAACTTGCTTTTAAACATTATTAAATTTTATAACTAATTAGGTGGATATTATGTCTAACTTTAAAGAACTCCGTACCCAAGATATTTCTCATGGCACTATTGCGAATACATTTACTAATGAAGCTGTCATTGATTTAACTTCACCTGCTACACAAGTGGTGACTAGTTTTACTGATACAAGCCCGATGCGTGCATCGTTTGATACAACAATTGAACAAGCGTCAAAACAGTTAACGACTAAACGCTCTGATTTTATTTTGGTAACTGATGAGCAGCAAAAGCTAATAGGTATAGTGGCGAGTGCTGATTTACAAAGCTCAAAAATCATGATTTTAGCACAGCGTTTAGGCTTGCCTCGTAGTGAAATTAGCTTGCGCTATTTAATGACACCGCTAAGTAATTTAATGGGTGTAAGTATGAAAAGCTTAAGCTACTCATGCATTGGTGATGCACTGCAAACTATGGAACATCATGGCGCTATGTTTTTATTAGTCACTGCGGCTAATAATGAAATAAGTGGTTTAATTTCAGCACGCGATATAGCACGTAAGCTGCAAATTCCTGTTCATATTAGTCCAATAGCGCACACATTTAGTGAAGTACTCGAAAGTATAGAGCACCCTCACTAAATCAGCTTTTTATTAGTATAGTTCCAACCTCAGTAATGGCATCTTAAAGCAAGTAAAATAGCTTGCTTTAAGAGCTTTTTATTACCTTCCCCTGTGATATTATTCAAGACATTGACGCATCAGTTAACTTCTTAGCTGGTCTTATTTTTTGTATTAAAAGGTTTTTGCATGAGCGATATCTCTGCACGTTTAGCAACTGAGCTAAATGCACAGCAGCAACAAGTGGTTGCAGCAACAAAGTTACTTGATGAAGGCGCAACCGTCCCCTTTATTGCCCGTTACAGAAAAGAAGTGACCGGTGGATTAGATGACACCCAACTACGCCTTCTAGAACAACGTTTATCTTATTTACGTGAACTTGAAGAGCGTCGTGGCTTTATTCTATCGACGATAGAATCTCAAAATAAGCTTACCGGGGAATTAGCAGCTGATATAAAAGCAGCGCAAAGTAAAACCGAGCTTGAAGATTTATACTTGCCTTATAAGGCAAAGCGTCGCACTAAAGGTCAAATCGCTATTGAGGCCGGTTTAGAACCTCTTGCTAATGCGTTATTTAACGACTCAATGCTCGACCCAGAAGCTGAAGCTGCTCACTATATTAATGCCGATAAAGCCATTATTGATACAAAATCAGCCCTTGATGGTGCCAAATTTATTCTAATGGAGCGTTTTGCTGAAGACGCTAAATTACTCGCTAAGTTTAGAAGCCATATTAGTCAAAATGGGGCGATTGAGAGTAAGTTAATTGATGGGCAAGAACAAGCAGGTGCTAAATACAGAGACTACTTTGAGCATCAAGAACCGTTAAAAAAAGTCCCCTCGCACCGTGCATTAGCCATGCTAAGAGCACGTAATGAAGGCATTTTACAGTTAACGATTAATCCTGAGCCAAGTGCTGAAAATCCAGCCCAGTTATGTGCCCAAATGATCAGTGATCATTACCGCCTAGATATTAAAAACAAACCTGCTAGTGCATGGTTATTAACTGTGGTGCAGTGGGCATGGAAAATTAAGCTTGGGCTACACTTAGAAAACGAGTTTTTAGCCGCAATGCGAGAAAAAGCCGAAACCGGTGCCATTGACGTATTTGCTAAAAATTTAAAAGATTTATTAATGGCAGCGCCTGCAGGCCCTCGCACGACACTTGGTTTAGATCCTGGCTTGCGTACTGGTTGTAAAATTGCGGTAGTCGATAGCACAGGAAAACTGCTCACTACCCAAACAATCTTCCCACATGCACCGCAAAATCATTGGGATAAATCACTGCGTACGCTCGAGCAATTATGTCGCCAACATAAAGTTGAGCTTATTGCGATTGGTAACGGCACTGCTTCTCGCGAATCAGATAAACTGGTTGGCGAACTTATCAAAGCCAATGCCGAGCTTAAACTGAATAAAATTATGGTCAGTGAAGCCGGCGCTTCGGTGTATTCTGCGTCTGAATTTGCCGCTAATGAGTTCCCAGATTTAGATGTATCTTTACGCGGTGCAGTATCTATTGCACGTCGCCTACAAGATCCATTAGCTGAACTAGTTAAAATAGAGCCTAAGTCTATCGGTGTAGGCCAATATCAACACGATGTATCACAAAGCCAACTTGGGCAAAGCCTAATTTCTGTAGTAGAAGACTGTGTAAACAGTGTGGGGGTTGATTTAAATATGGCCTCAGTGCCTTTGCTTGCACGTGTTTCTGGCTTAAACAAAACGTTGGCTCAAAACATTGTAAACTACCGTGACACGAATGGGTCATTTACAAAACGTAGTCAGTTGAAAAAAGTAGAACGCTTAGGGCCAAAAGCATTCGAACAAGCGGCTGGGTTTTTACGCATTAATAATGGCAGCGATCCGCTAGATAACTCATCAGTTCACCCTGAAGCATACCCTATCGTTAAGCGTATTTGTGAACATAATCAGGTAGACGTAAATAACTTAATTGGTAACAGTGAATTTTTAAGTAAACTCGCTGCAAACGACTATATTGACGATAAATTTGGCTTACCAACCGTGACTGACATTATTAGCGAGCTTGATAAACCAGGTCGCGATCCACGTCCTGAATTCAAAACCGCGGAGTTTAAAGCCGGTGTTGAAAAAATTAGTGACCTTAAGCCTGGTATGATTTTAGAAGGTGTGGTTTCTAACGTTGCTAATTTTGGTGCATTTGTTGATGTGGGTGTTCATCAAGATGGACTCGTACATATTTCAGCTATTACTAATAAGTTTATTTCAGACCCACGAGAAGTGGTTAAAGCAGGTGACATTGTTAAAGTAAAAGTGGTTGAAGTCGATGCTGCCCGTAAACGCATTAGTTTTACTATGCGCCTAGATGACGACATAGACACCAGCAATAAAGCAGCTGCTGCGGCACCGCAAAAGCCTCGCAGCAATAATACCAACCAAGCACGAGCGCCTAAACCTAAACGCGATACAGGCAATGCGATGATGGGGAATGCCTTTGCTGACGCCTTTGCTAACGCAAAAGTGAAAAAGTAATTTAAACGATATATTTAAAAATAAAAAAACCGCCTAGGCGGTTTTTTTATTTTTAATCAGCTAAATTTGCGCTGAAAATTCGCTCTGAATCGCGGGGGATGTGGCCAGTTGATAAAAGCTAGCAATGCGTCCTGCACGCGCTTCAACTTCAATATCACGCGATTGTTCTTCGCTTTTAGCGGTTTTTACTTCTGAACTTTCACTATTAGAAAACGAGGCACTGACTCTGCTTTTATCTTCGCTGCTGTCTTCGTCATCAGCTGAAGCTAACTCAGCTTGTGCGGCAGCCATTTTCTGTGTGGCGTCTGCCGCAATCGCTCTGTCGGCACCTGAGGGTTCTGCTGGCGCTAGTGCAGCAGCAAGTACCGTTTGCATTTTATCGATGGTTGCTTGCGGATCGCCATTGATAACCCCAACATCAATCGGTACTTCACCACCTACGGCATAATTAGTGCCATCGGGGCCTCTTTGGTATTCGTAACTGGGTGAACCGGCATATTGTCCACCAACAGCGGCATGCGCTTGCTCGTGGGTTCGCACTTCGGTATCGCGAGCTTTGAGCTCTTTAATTTGTTGCTGTTCTTGCTCAAGTTGAAGCTCTTCTTGCTCACTAACTTCTTCGGCAGCTTGCTGTTTTTCTTGCTCGGCATCATCTTGATCACTATCAGCATTGCCTTCGCGTTGTTCAATAGTTTTGTTGTCTGCAATTTTGCCGCTTGCAGTATAAGTTGAACTATCGCTGTTACCAGGTAGTTTGGCTTTTTCTGCATCACTTTGAGCTTTGTTTTCAGTACTACCGGCGGTGTTTGCAGCGGCTGGGGGAATGACTTCACGTAGCTGGTTGTCACGCCGAGCAGTCTCCGTATAAACATTTGCAGTGTTTATATTGATAGACGGAAACGGCGTGACGATATTCATGAGGAATTACACTTTAATATCAACTAAAGTGCCTAGTACATCATCTGCAGTTTGAATTGATTGCGTGTTAGCCTTGGCATTAAACTCTTCAACTTTTAAGTTTACTAATGCATCATCAATTCGTGCAGGTTGAGATACCGGCGCGGTTACGGCTTCTTCAGGGCGAGCAGCCGTTAATTGACGTTGCTGCGCTAATTGAGAATCATCTTGCTGCTCTATGCTGGCACGGTTAATCTCAGCGCTGGCCTTTTCAATACCTTGGCTGGCTCTATTAAACCCTTCAACACCGCTATTAAATACAGATCCAATCGGCATAATAATAAACCTCCACCAAATAAATATTGTCTAATTATCGCTCAAAAATCACGCAAAATAAAGCTTTAAACCGCTGTATTCATGGCTTTGCTTCAAAGCATTGATTTAACGGCAGATAAAAATTCACTTTTATGAGAAATAAAAGGCGCATGCGATGCTTTGTCTATCACTTCGTACTCAAAGTCAGCATTAAGTACCACCATTTTCTCAATGGCCCGATAAGGAACGAGAGAGTCTAAGCGTCCAAAAATGCCGCGAATAGTCACTGGACATTGAGCAAATAATTCGCGTAAATCTTCATTTTGCAGTATGTCTAGCCCTGCACTTAAAGCCTCGTTATTCGGAGGCGGTGACTGACTCAATAACTGCTTTAACTGTTTTACATCATCGCGAGCCGACTCACTGCCCATTGCCTGAATTGCCAAAAAGCGCTCTATCGTTTTTGAACGCTCTTGCAACAACTGCTCTTTGAACTGTTTTAATACTTTAGGCTTAATGCCAGCCCATGGCAATTGCTCTGCAAAAAAGGGCGTTGAGGCAACTAAAATGACTTTTGATACTTTTTCTGGCCAATGTTTGGCAATATAAATAGCAAACAACCCACCTAAAGACCACCCCATTAGTACCGATTGCGGTGTTAACTGCTCACTCACCTGCTTTGCAGCATCGTGTAATGTATATGGACTTAAAGAGGCGTTATGATCACCATAACCGGGTAAATCCAAACAACGCACTTTACCTGAATATAAAAACTCTAATTCTGGTTTTATTAACTGCCACACACCTCGGCTCATTCCCCAACCATGTAACAACACACATTCATTTTGCATATTTGCCTAACCTTAACCAAACTTAAATCTATGATAGCGTTTTAGGGGGAGTTTGTAATGAGGAGAATCAGCGAATGAAACTTAGCCTAACTGATTGGCTGTTTCCCTCGTATTGCGTGTTGTGTCAGAATCAGATACACAGCTCACTGGGACTGTGTCAATTTTGTTTAGATGACTTGCCATTGCTAGATTTGGCCGAGCATGACAATTTATTTTACCGCCCTGATATTGTAGAAATGTTTCCTAACTGCAACTTTGAAAAGCTGTTTGCCTGTGCTTTTTACCAGCCCCCTTTTGATTCATGGTTAAAGCAGCTTAAATTTAATAATCAAATCCATTATAAAAAAGCACTACAGCAAGTCATCAAAAAACAACTTACTATTTTTACTAATAAACAGCATTTAGCTGCTGCTGTATTTATTATTTTACCTTTGCACAAGTCGCGTTTTTTTAGTCGAGGATTTAATCAGGTTACCCAAGTATGGCAGCCTTGTTTGTCATCCTTTAAGGTCTTGAATAATGTTTTAATACGCAATAAAAACACCTCGGCACAGTCACAACTGAGCAAAACAAAGCGGATAAAAAATTTACAGCAGGCTTTTTCATGTACTACCAATTTAGAGGGTAAAACGGTGGTCATTATTGATGATATTATGACCACAGGTGCAACACTCAATGCAGCCACCTTGTCGCTAAAAGAAGCGGGCGCTAAACAAGTCTGGGCTTTTACGACCTGTTTAACGCCACTTTAGATTTAGTTACCACTGACACGAAAGGTATGACCGAAAAATAAAGCGTTACTTAATAATCGGCTGGTGCCATACCAGTAACCTCTAAATACAGGGTTGTCTGTCATCGCAATCACACTACCTCGACCATAAGAGTGAGCCACTAGCGCAGAACCGCCGGCCACTTGCTCTACATTAACTGCATCAGTAAAACCAGCAAGTAACGGCTGTTGTGTATAGGTGAGTATATTTACAAACGGCGCTTGAGAGGCTTCAAGTAACCAGGTACTGTTTTTAAATACTGGCAGTGTGTCACGCTTAAATGAAAACGTCAGTGGGTGCGTTGTATCTACATCAGTATTAAATATAGCGCCTGCAATACGCTGGCGACCCGCTAGATGGTCTTTGTCTGCATATTTTAAACCTTGAGTATCAAATGCACTAGCCACATCTCTACGTGATAAGTAGTTTGCTTTTAATAACTGCTGATCAGCTAAGAACTTTGCCCCGCCTTTATGACCCCAAATAACGCCGCCTTTTCTCACCCAGCTTTTAATTGCCACTTTGTCGGTATCAGATAACGTCGAATAATCGCCATGCGCCAAAACAATATGGCTGTAATTACTGAGCTCTAAAGACGCTAAACGGTTCATTTCAACAATGGTAGGCGCTACGCCTACAAAGCGATCTAGGTAATACCACACTTCACCTGCTTCATATTGGCTAACCCCTTTACCGCCAACTAATAACACCTTAGGCGCAGAAACAACCGCCATAGAGCGCGAGCCTAAGTCGGCACCTTTACTGGTTAAACCGGTAGTAATTGGCTTAATTTCAATATCAAATTGGCTTTGTGCTTGATTTAGCTTTGCCACCCAATCAGTCTCTGTTTGCAGTCCTGCAGGGATAATAATACTGCCAGCATCAAAATTTATCTCATTACTCGTTGATGTTGCGGTTAATGGTTTTAATGCAACACGTGCTTTAATACCTTGCTGTAACAGACTATTGAGCATTTTTGGGGCAAGCATGTCGTCCCAAGCAAATCCGTAGGCATAGTTTTTAGTTAGCGGAGTTAAAACAGGCTGTTTTGCTTTTTGCCAAGCCGTAGTATCAACCTCTAATCCCCAGCGGCTGTTTACTTTAGCAAATGGTAAATTAAACGCATGCGCTAATGTCCAACCTGATACATCGTAAAAAGTGTTATCGGCAAAGTTTTGCTGTTCACTAAAAATAGCTTTAACTAATCGGTATTGTGGTTGCGCAAGCGGCACAAAATAGCTATTAGCGGTAAAGTTTTTACCTTCAGCTTTTAGTTCCTCTTTAACTGGATAAGCATTAATTTGGTGCTGTTTAAGTATGCTTAAAAAATCGTTAGTACGTGTTTTGTCTTCCCCACCTTGAACAATATAACCTTGATAGTCTTCATCTTTGGCAAGCTCAACCGCTTTGTTATAAAAGTTAGCCTGATACTCAAGTAAAGCTTGGCGGTTATCAATCGCTGCTTTAAACGTTGATAGACTCGTTAAAAGTTGGTTTTTAATCGTAAACGCAAAAGTTAGCGGGCCATTGATCGTTTCTTGAATATGGCCACGAGAACTTGCTTGTTCAAATAAAATACCGACACCACCATTTACATCAGGGTAAGTTGAACCTTTGCCATAATAAAAGTCATCAAAGCTTTCTTCTGTAAAATACAGTGCGTTGTTTTCATCTAAAGTTTTTGCATGATAATTTGCAATTGCTTTGGTTAGGCTCACATTTTCTTCAGGGGTAATGGGGTGTTTACGAATTGGGATCCCTGGTTGAAAAAAGTAGCTACTGTTTGGTCCCATTTCATGAAAGTCAGTTAAAATATTAGGTTTCCAATAATGAAACTTGGCTATACGCGCTCGCGACTCAGTGTGCTGCAGTAAAAGCCAATCACGATTTAAATCAAACCAGTAATGATTGGTACGGCTACTTGGCCAGCCCTCTACATGCTCACGCGTTTGCGGATCTGACGATAAGCTCATTCCACGATTACTATTAGCCCAATTAGCAAAACGTGCTAAGCCGTCTGGGTTAAGCGACGGGTCGAGTAAAATCACCGTGTTGTTAAGTAGCTCATTTATTTCATCACCTTGCGCGGCTGCTAAATAATAAGCCACTAGCAAGGCAGCATTACTCCCTGACGATTCGTTACCATGAACGCTATAACCCATCCACACAACGCTTGGCTGCTCTGCTAATTTATTGTTTGAGTTATTTAGACGAGCTAAGTGTGCTTGGCGAGTTTGTTCTATATTTTTTAGTTTGTTAGCTGCGGTAATAGTGAGCATAACTAGTGGGCGCTGCTCGTGGGTACGACCTATTACTTCAAAATTAACTCGATCGCTTTTTTGAGCTAAAATTTCCATATAGCGTACAAGCTGATCATGCCTTACATGCCATTCACCCACTTGATAACCAAGTACTTTTTCAGGTGTTGGAATGCTGGGATCAAATTCAACCTGTTGCTCAAAATAATACGACAGGGGCTTTGCCGCACTTGAAAAACTGGCTAGTATCACCATTACTGTAAATATAAACCGCATATAAATAACTCTAAAAATGTTTGTTAATTGCACGCTACCATTGCTTAAAATAGATGCCAACTTTTTACGCTCAACACTAGCCGCAACACGATGAGCGGAGTATGATATGCAGTATCCGAGTAATTTAGTCAAGTATAGACGGTTTTATGATTTCAATTTCCGAAACAGCGCAAGCGCATTTTGCTAAGCTATTAGCAGATCAATCTCAACAAACGAATATTCGTGTGTTTGTTGTTAATCCTGGTACATCACAAGCTGAATGTGGTGTTTCTTATTGTCCAGAAGACGCGGTAGAAGAGAGCGATATTCGCCTAAACTTTAACGGTTTTGACGCTGTTGTTGATGCCGAAAGCGCGCCTTTTTTAGCCGAAGCTGAAATTGATTTTGTTACTGACAAAATGGGCACGCAGCTAACTCTAAAAGCGCCTAATGCTAAAGCACGTAAGTTAGGTGAAGACGCTAGTTTAAGTGAACGCGTTCAACACATGTTAGAAACAGAAGTTAACCCACAACTTGCAAATCATGGCGGTCAAGTAAGCTTAGTAGAGATCACCGCTGCTGGTGTTGCTGTGCTTCAATTTGGTGGTGGTTGTAATGGTTGCTCTATGATTGATGTCACACTAAAAGAAGGCATTGAAAAAGAAATGATTGCTAAGTTTGATGAGATCACCGGTGTGGCTGACATAACCGATCACGAAGCTGGCGAGCACTCTTATTACTAAGTATTAACCCAATATGCTAAAGCCACTCATTTACCGCTTAGGGAGCGACCCTAAGTTGAGTCTAAAGCGCTTTTTTCGCGGCCTAGCACTGTTTGTGCTGGCCGTGATATTTATCACTTTGGGTTATTACAGTCATTATAGTTTACAAGTCATTGGCATAGTAATTTTAGCGCCGGCATTGTTTTTTGCATTCTGGGGCTACGCGGGTATTTTTGCCAATCGTTTTTCGCGAGTATTGAAAAACATCCCTGCCAAAAATAACGACCCCGATCTGTGGAAATAACGGTTTAATCAAGTAATTGATTATTAGTTTTTAGCTGCTGATATTTAATTATAAGTGTTACACCCCGCATTAACATAAAGCAACTCATTGCCAACCATAAGCCATTATTTTGCCATTCCTTAAATAGCCAAAACACCCCAAAAAAACCTATTGTCGCCGATAACAGCATACTATTTCGCATTGCTTTAGCACGTGTTAAACCAACGAATATACCATCAAACAAAAAACAACTCATCGCTAAAATTGGCAGCACAATTACCCACGGTAAGTAATGAGTAGCTTCTTCAATAACCTCAGGTACATTAGTCAACAGCTTTATAATGGAGCTGCCAAATAATATAAAAAATACACTATACAAAATGCCAAACAACATGCCCCAAAATACGCTTATTTTTACCCATAGCCTTATCTTTTCAACACTTTGTTGACCTTTCGCTTGGCCTACTTTTGCCTCGCTTGCATAGGCAATTCCATCAAGCGCAAAGCTGACCAACATTAAAAAATTGAGTAGTACCGCATTGGCTGCTAATGTAGTTTCACCTATACGTGCAGCATAAAAGGTCATAAAGCTAAAGCATAACTGCAACACTAAAGAGCGAATAAAAATATCGCGATTTAAACTTAATAATCCTGCCATTTTTTCTATGCTAAACCAATTTGCAACCGCTAAACTTATGCCCTGTTTTTTAGCTAGCTGAGCCACTAACAGCAAAGCAAAAATTAAAGCCGTGTAATCCGCTATTAATGATGCCCAAGCCGCCCCTGCAACCGCCCAATCAAGATAAACTACAAAATAAATGTCGAGTACAATATTGGTAATATTAGTGACTAACAATAAATAAAATGGCCCTCGCCCATAATGAACGCCGAGCATCCAGCCTAATAATACTAAGTTACATAGCGCTGCTGGGGCGCTAAAAATACGAATACTAAAATACCGATAGGCCTCATTGAGCACATCACTATTGGCAGCAGATAAATACGCAATGGCGTGTTTTATAAGGGGGGATAATAAAATCAGAATTAGAGCTACGCTGCTGGCCAATAACAAACTGCGTTTGAGTAAAGCTGCCAGCTGAGTTAAATCATTTTTACCGTAAGCCTGTGCCACCAGCCCAGTGGTGCTCATTCTTAAAAAACCAGCAAGCCAAAATAAAATGGAGATCACGGTAGAACCTAAGGCAATTCCCGCTAAATAATGCGCACTCCCCAGGTGACCAATCACTGCCGTATCAACAATTCCTAACAACGGCACAGTAATATTTGATAATATCATTGGACCGGCTAACAACAACAAGCTTTTATGGTGTGCTTTATTATGTATAAGAAATTGTTTCATTTAGTATTATTGTTCCTGATTTGCGGTTCTTTACGTGCGCAAGCAGCTGTTATTCTACAGTATCATCACGTCAGTGAAACCCTTCCCGCGGTGACCAGTGTAAGCGCCAACACTTTTACTAAACACTTAAATTATTTAAAAGAGCATAACTTTAACGTTATTCCACTAAACGAGCTGATTAGCGCATTAAAACAAGGTAAGGCTTTAGACGATAAAACGCTCGCGATTACTTTTGATGATGGATACAGCAATAACTACGAACAAGCTGCGCCTATTCTTGAGAAATTTGGCTATCCGTACACTATTTTTGTAAACCCAAAACTCATTGATGAACAAGCGGGTTATGTGATGGGATGGGATAAGCTCAGAGAGCTTGCAAAAAAAGGCGCCCTTATTGCCAACCATAGTGCCGAGCATAACTATCTGCATAAAAAGCGCGAAAATGAAACACAAAGCCAATGGCGTGAACGCACTAAAAACGACATTCTTAGTTCACAGCAGCGTATTAAAGAAGAAATAGGCCACGATTATAAATACCTTGCCTATCCATACGGAGAGTTTAACAATCAGCTACAAGCTCTCGTTACTGAACTAGGCTTTATTGGCATTGGTCAGCACTCCGGTGCAGTTAATCAACACTCTAACTTTAGTCGCTTACCGCGCTTCCCTGCTTCAGGTTTTTATAGCAAGCTAGAGACGTTAATTACCAAGATAAATTCAACTGCCTTTACCATTAATAAGCTAACCTATAAAGATAGTGTCACTTCACAAAATCCACCGTCACTCACAATAAAACTTGAGACAAATGACTTTCATAAGAGTCAATTTGCCTGTTATGTGTCAAGCGTTGGTCAAGCTAATTTAAATTGGTTAGACGATAATACAGTTGGGGTGACCTCGCCAAAACAGCTTAATAAAGGCCGCTCTCGCTTTAACTGCACCGCCCCATCAATAAAAAAAGCAGGCAGTTATTATTGGTTTTCACAGCCTTGGGTGATCAACTAAGTTTTACTTTTTATTACTTGATTTAATAACCGCTGGGTCATTTTCTCCAGCGGTACGACTTCATTTGCTGCCCCCATATCAATAGCAGCTTTGGGCATACCCCATACCACAGACGAATACTCATCTTGCGCAAGTGTTTATGCACCTTGTTGCTTTAATGCGAGCAATCCTTTTGCACCATCACTTCCCATACCGGTTAATAGTGTGGCAACAATATACTTAGCACCCATTTCAAGTAATGAGTTAAACAGTACATCTACTGCGGGCTTATGCCTATTTACAGGTTCACCATCATCAAGCTGACAATATAATGCACTACCTTGTTTGCTAATGCGTAAATGTAGCCCGCCGGGAGCTATATAAGCGCATCCTGCTACCAGCTTATCGCCTTGTTGTCCCTCCTTTACGTTAATGGTACAGGTGCGCTGTCGCTGAAATCAAAGCGTGACAAACACCGAATATACATATCAATCACTTAAAAATAACCTGCAACCATTCCCCGACATAAAATACAACCATACGATGACATAGAAGTTAAGGATTATGTGTGTTTAAGGCTGCCGTTGGCAAATCGCTATCGTCAGTACGTACATAAAGAATAGGTAGAATTTCAGTATTTACGATTATAGGGCTGAATTCCAGCCTATCCTAATACTTGGTTTTCGCTCAAACCGAACTTCGCAAAAGTGCCATAAGCTGCCTTTCCGGTTTAACTCATATCTGCCCAAAAATCATTTAGAGCTAATGCTTATTACACCTTCAAAAGACCTTACTTACCCCAATTTTTATAATGAATCAGTATATGCTCAGTTGATTAATTACTGGATTGTCCTAAGTCTAGGGATATGGTGTCTATTTACTTTTATCAGATAAACCTTTGGCGATCTAGCAACCCAGATGCTTAGGATACCCGAAGTGCATATTTCAAAAGTTAGAATTGAAAAATTCCGCAATTTTCGTGAATTGGAAATCATGAACTTTCTATTCGGATGAGGGAGAGGGGCTTAACTTGCCCTCTTGTTATTTTGTTGTGCCACTGCGATTTCTGACTAATTTATACCCCTTCTAAAGCCTCTCTGAGCTTGTCGAGCACAAAGTTGACATTAGCAGACTTTAAGCGACAAACACCCAGCCTAGTCAACTCACATAATAACTCCAAACTGCCAAACTCAGCCTTAAATTTCACGCTATCAACCAAATACCGCTTATCTGAAATGATAGTGCTGAAATCATCTCTAATGTCTTTTATGCCATTCACTGTAATTTTCGCAGAAGCCCCCTGTGAAACACGGATGCCATATGAGGACAATTGAGTAACTTTCAAAGAATCAGACGCGCGCTCCAAGTAACCAACCCAACGCTCGGGGGCCACAAGAGCATGAAAAAACACTATAAATTCAATACCTTTTCAAGATAAGCTATACTGCGCATCGCTTTCTTCTGCATTGCTGGCATCCCTTTACTAAAACTGGTTTCTGCCTTTAATTGATTAAAGGCGATATGCCTCAGCCCTGCAAATACAGACGCTGCACCTTCGCGCCTAATTCGGCACTCATCTTCTTTAAACCCTACGTCTAAACGCCAATGTAATCCGTTCTCTATCTGCCAATGTTGCCGCGCTGACCTTGCCAATTCTTCCGCCGTTAAATGTGCTGAACTGATATAATATCTATAAGATAACTCATTGCTTATTTTACCTTTTTCCTTTCTGTAGGAAACAATAACACCCACTGTTTTTGCCCCTTCCCAGTGTATCGTTTCTGATAAATTACTTACGTCATGGCGCACTGCACAACACCTAAACTCCTCTCTGTTTTTTTGATAATCTGCTTCATTAAACAAAACCACTTTAGACGTTTTCGTATTATCTCCGGTATTAAAGCCCCCTCTATTTGCGACAAGAGTCCTTTATGATTTGCCTTCACTGCAAGAAGGTAATCAGCTTCTTTGCTCACTATTTTTTCTGCAATTGATTTTTGACACCCCATGGCGTCAATTGTGACTAAGCACCCTTTTATCTCAAGTAACTCTAGAAGTGTTGGTAACGTTGTTATTTCATTCGACTTTTTATCTTGATGTAAAACTTCAACATGAACAATTGAAAGTTCGTTTGGTAGTTTAAGCATTTTTTAAGCTTTTCCTTATCAACTCAATCCATAACAAAAGCTTAGAGCGAGATAATGAAAACGCCACAAAAACGACTAAAAAACAACCAGTCAATTAAAAACCGTTAATAAAAAACGCGAAAAGGGGCATAAAGCCCCTTTAAAATCGTAAAACCTTTAAAAGCTAGTTTTTGTAGTGTTCGGCTATTTCAATAAATTCTGCTGTTAATTTTGTAGTATTAACCAAAGGCACATCACCTTGTTTAAATTCAGGCTTAAAAATAGCTCTTAGTGCGCCACTGCCATCAACAAGGGCAACAGATGCACTATGATCCACCGCATAGTCTGATTCATTACTATCACTAATTGCGTAAATTAATCCAAGCTCGCGGACAAATGGAAATAAGTCTTTATGCTCACCTGACACAGCTAAAAAATCTGGATTAAAGTAATCTATGTACTCTTTACGTTTTTGGGCAATATCACGTTTAGGATCAACAGATATAAACCATACTTGTAGTGGGTACTCAGCCTGCAAATTTTTATAGACATTGTTGAGCTTAGCTAGCGTCATTGGGCAAATATCAGGGCAACTTGTGTAACCTAAAAAGACTAAATTCCATTGACCTAAAAACTGCTGTTTGGTTACTGAATTCCCTTGTTGATCATTCAACGAGAAATCAGATAACGGCTTTGCGGTTTCATAAACTAACGCATCAAGATCTTGTAAATTATTTTTATCACTACAGGCTGATAAAAAGAGTACTGAAAAAACAACTAAACCACACCATAACCGCTTCATATAACTAGCCATTTATCTATAAATAAGATGATAAATAGTATCATCAAATGAATAATCGAAAAACGAAATAAATCCATCGCAGTGTCTTCTTTGGCGGCAAACTTTAAGTTAATTGCTTTGTATATAAATACAATATTGAGAAGACATGCCCCGCTTAGATAAATAAGCCCTGACATGCCAATCAAATAAGGAAACACACATACAATGGCGAGTAATACCGAATATGCAAGCACGCATGTTTTACAAAAATCGATACCATGGGTGACCGGTAACATGGGGATTTTAGCCCGCTCATAATCACTTTTACGCGCGATGGCGAGCGCCCAAAAATGAGGTGGGGTCCAGGTAAATATAATCATCACCAGCAACCAAGGGGCTGCCGCCATTTGATTTGTTTCAGACACCCAACCGAGTAATGGAGGCATTGCACCGGCTAATCCCCCTATAACTATATTTTGTGGTGTGGCACGTTTTAAAAATGACGTATAAATAAACGCATAACCAACAAGTGCAAATAAGGTCAGTATGGCTGTGAGCGTATTTGCCCACAACATCAGCATAATAAACCCAGCAACCCCAATCACAGTGGCAAAGCTCAGTGCATGTAATTTACTTAAACGCCCTTTAGCAACAGGGCGATGGCGGGTGCGTGCCATTTTGCTATCAATTTCACTATCAACAACATGATTAATGACTGCGGCGGCCGCAGAGAGTAATCCAATTCCTAATAAACTGATGAACTGAACCCCAACACCTCTGCCAACATCAGGGGCTAGCGCTAAGCCAACCCATGCTGTTAACACTAGCATAGCCACTACTTTAAATTTACTTATTGCCAAATAATCTTGGATTAAGTGGTAACTTTTAGTCAATAACGATGCGCTGTAAACGGGCTGCATTGCTTTTTTATTAATTGTAAGTGCCATAATCATTCCCCTCTAAGTACGTACTTTTAGGTAATAACATAACCTAACCATAGTTAATAACAGTATGGCAGCCATTAAGTTATGCGCCAGTGCCACGCCTAACGGAAAATGAAAATGCACCACGGCTAACCCTAAAGCTATCTGGCAGAATAACGCCACTAACACACTCACCGTACAGCTTTTAATTTTTTGCGAATAGGCATGACTGTATATACGCCACACCACCAAGGCTAAAACAATGCAAGTAACTAAGGCCCATATTCGATGCAGTAAATGAATAGACATACGCGCCTGTTGCGACAACACACCAAATTCATAATTACTGTGCTCAAGGGGGAGCTGAAAGACACTACTGAATGAAAAAGGCTGAGCGTAACTACACAGCGGTAAGCCATTACAATGTGGAGCCGCATAATTAGCCGCTAACCAACCACCAAGGGCGATTTGTAAAATCAGTACCGTTAATGCCACGAGGCTTAATTTAAAGTGAGATTTTGCGCCCGCATCACCACCCGTAATAGGTTGGCTGGTCAGACGCAAATACAATAGCGTTAATAACGCTAAAATACTAAATCCTCCGAGCAAATGCCCCATAACTATAAGCGGCTGTAGGCTCATAGTAACCGTCCACATACCTAATGCGGCCTGAAAAATAACAAGCAGCAGCAATATCATAGGCAACCTTACAGGCGTGGTTGGGTACTGACGCTTTAGAAAAGCTAAAATAAACAACACTAAAATTAATACCCCAAGCGTGCCTGCAAAGTAGCGATGGATCATTTCTTTCCATGCTTTTGCTTTTTCAAATATCATATCGGGATAACTTTGAATCGCTTGTGCAATCTCTGCTTCGTGTTTAGGCACGGTTAAAAAGCCATAACAACCAGGCCAATCGGGACAACCAAGCCCTGCGTCACTTAAACGCGTGTATGCGCCCAGAGCCACCACAATTAATGCGAATAAACTCGTTGCTAATACCAAATTTTTATAGTTTTTATACATAGCATCCTCTACTTAGCTCGAACGAGAGTAATTGAGTAATTTTTTTAGATCTTTTAATAACCCTTTTTGGATCAAGCGGTTTTCTTGTGGTTGAGAACTAAATGGATACTCCAGTACAATTAGCCCCATATGATCGATTAAATACAAACTGGCAGGCTTTAACTGCTGTTGCTCATCAATAACATGCCAACGCGTTGTAACTAGCTCAGGCTGTCCCATAATAGCCATATCAACTTTGTGTTGGTTTTTGCCAAGGGCAACATATAAATTGTCTAAAGCGGCTAATTGCTCTGTGCAAGACGCTTTGCATTGTGCTGAATAATTTAAAGCGATGGTCCATTGCTTAGGGTTATGCTGCGCCCAATTGTCTAGCTTAATTTCACGCTCTAAAAATTCACCATGGTTAGTAATTGCTGTAGGTAGCCAATCAAGTTTTAACGCGCTGTAAGCCAGCACTAAGGGAATAGCGCAGCACACAGCAAAGAGTAACAGGGGTTTATTTTTCATTATCTATCCTCTTCCTGCTTGCAAAAATAGCGACCACCACACAGGCAACCGCAATTAAAAACCACTGTACTGAGTAGGCATAATGTTTTTCTGGACTCATAACAACGGCTTCATAATGAGGGGCAGCAATTTCATCAGCTTGACCTTGGCGGTAAGCCATAAAATTCACTAAAGGGCGATTAGATTGGCTACTCAATGCTTGTAAATCAATGACTTGAATTCGTTTGGCTAAATCCGACTGAGTATTGTTATTGGCTAAGGTAAAGCCACTTAAATTATCTTCTTTAATTTGTGCCGTTAACGTAAATTTACCACTAGGTATTGTTATGTTTGGTAGGATTTCTCTTGAACGTTCTGCTTTTACCCAGCCTAAGTTCACTAACAAAAAGCGTGATTCATCAGACAGTTTTAATAATGCCAGTAAGTCGTAACCAACCTGACCATTATAGATTTGGTTATCAAGCAACCAATAATTATTAGTGTCAAAATAACCATTTAACGAAACCAATACACCGGTTTTGTTCCACTCTTTTGGCAGCTGTTGTAACTCTGCCCAGCTCATTACGCCATGTTGTTGTATATTTTCAATGGCACTAAGCTGCTGTTGCTTTTGTTCTGCTCGCTGTAATTGCCAAAACCCTAGTCGCACACAAACCAATACCACAATAACAACCAAGCAAATTGTTATTATTGAGCTAAGCTTTTGTTTGTTAAATACAACTAACTGCATAAGGGTAAAATCCAGTGATTATTAAAATTATTATTGTTCTACTGTTATTATTTATATTATTTAATTTATTTCGTGCTTTATTAATTATGGTGTCAGGGAAAACCAATGGACGCCCTATGTCTCACTTTTTAGGGCGTCGGGTGTTATTTTCTGTTGTGGTATTAGTGATGGTGATTGCCGCACTAAAACTTGGTTTTATTACGGCAAATCAGTCCCCCTTAATCACTAAAGCACATACACAAATACAAACAAACACAGCCAAACAACATCAACAAAATGCCAGTACCAAGCTGCAGCTTGAAAGGCAAAGTGCTTATCTTTAGTGAAATGTCCTTTCATAATGCGTAAAAACACCACCAATAAAATAATTGTTCCTAAGGTGACGTGCATGCCGTGAAAGCCGGTTAACAAAAAGAAGGTATTGCCATAAATGCCCGCATCAAGGGTTAAGTTAAGATCGTTATAAGCATATATATACTCTTCTACCTGCAGCCCTAAAAAGCACACTCCGAGTAAAATGGTCGCTCCCAAGCATACTTTGAGTAGGGTACGTTTATTATTTTCCATCGCCACATGGGCAAAATGTAAAGTTACCGACGAGGCCAGCAAAATAAGGGTGTTGATAAGCGGCAACCCTTGCCAGCCCATCGCTTGGGTCGTAGTGCCTCCTGGGGTATTTAGCAATGGCCACATGGATTCAAACGTCGGCCACAATACTTCATTTGTCATGGCGTTGTTATCCGCACCTCCTAACCAAGGCACAGAGAACATGCGGGCATAAAATAATGCGCCAAAAAATGCCATGAAGAACATCACTTCTGAAAAAATAAACCAACTCATTCCTTGCCTAAAAGAACGGTCCATTTGTGCAGAATAAAGCCCTTGATCAGACTCGTGTATGACATTTTTAAACCAGCTAAACAGCATGTAAAGTAGTACAGCTATACCTACGTATAACAAGTAAACACCATTACCACCCTCTTTGCCCATATCCATTACGGTTAAGGCTGCGCCTACCGCGATAAAAAACAACGCAACCGCCCCTATAATGGGCCATGGACTTTGCTCTGGTACATAATAATGTTCATATTTTTGATTCATTTTATTTGCTCCTAGTTTTTCACTAGTTTTATAAGCTAGTTATTACTGGCTACTAGCCGCTCGCTAATATCAAATACGGTATAAGACAGGGTTAACTCTTCTACATCACTGGGTAATTCAGTATCTACATAAAACAATAATGTAAACTCCAGCTCTTCACCTGCCTTTAACGGTTGCTGATCAAAGCAAAAACACGCTATTTTGTGTAAATACTTGGCCGCTTTTCCTGGTGCTACCGACGGTATAGCCTGCATTACTTTATCTTCATTGCTATTATTTTTAGCGCTAAACTTAACTTCACGCATGGCCCCAGGCTTTACATCTACACTGTACTCTTTAGATTTAACTTCAAAAGGCGCACCACTTTGCGCATGCGTAGTGAAACTAACGCTGACTTCTCTATTTTCAGTGACCAAGGTACTTTGCTGTGCCTGCTCTAACGAGGGCTTACCATTAAGCCCCGTTATATCGCAAAACACGTCATACAAAGGGACCATGGCAAATGCAAATGCAAACATTGCAATGCAAATCACCACCAACTTTTTTAATAACGGCAAGTGAGTCATTATTTAATGTCCGGCGGCGTTGAGAACGTATGATAAGGCGCAGGTGAATCAACTTCCCATTCAAGCCCCTCAGCTCCATCCCAAACTTTTGCAGGCACTTTGTCGCCCCCTTTTGCACATTTATACACAACCACCACAAATAATAATTGCGATAAACCAAAGGCAAACCCACCTATACTAATAATGGCGTTAAAATCAGCAAACTGTAGCGCATAATCTGGAATACGGCGTGGCATACCGGCTAACCCAACAAAATGCATTGGGAAAAACAGCACATTTACACTTATTAACGACAACCAAAAATGCCATTTTGCTAAGGTAATATTGAACATGTTTCCGGTCCATTTTGGCAGCCAATAATAAGCCCCCGCCATAATAGAAAACACCGCGCCCGTTACGAGTACATAATGAAAGTGTGCAACCACAAAATAGGTATCATGATATTGGAAATCGGCAGGTGTAATCGCTAGCATCAACCCCGAAAAACCACCTAAAGTAAACAACACAATAAATGCGATACTAAACAGCATTGGCACTTCAAAGCTAATAGACCCGCGCCACATAGTCGCTACCCAGTTAAATACTTTTACGCCGGTAGGTACCGATATCAGCATAGTCGCGTACATAAAAAACAACTCACCCGCCACGGGCATACCAGTGGTAAACATATGATGCGCCCACACAATAAAGCTCAACAAGGCAATGGAGGAGGTGGCATACACCATAGAGGCATAACCAAATAGTTTTTTACGTGAAAAGGTGGGAACAATCGTAGAAATAATGCCAAAGGCAGGCAAAATCATAATATAAACTTCAGGGTGACCAAAAAACCAAAAAATATGTTGGAACATCACCGGATCGCCACCACCAGCGGCATCAAAGAAACTGGTCGCGAAGTATTTATCGGTGAGCACCATAGTAACTGCACCAGCAAGTACCGGCATAACTGCAATAAGTAAAAACGCCGTGATCAACCATGTCCACACAAATAACGGCAGCTTCATCCACGTCATACCCGGAGCACGCATATTTACTATGGTGACCACCACATTAATGGCCCCCATAATCGAACTAATACCCATAATATGCACAGCAAATACAAACATTGCTGTGTTGTCGTTACTATAAGTGGTGGAAAGCGGCGCGTAAAAGGTCCAACCAAATGCAGGGCCACCACCGGGCATAAATAATGAAGCTAATAGGATTAAAAACGCAAACGGTAAAATCCAAAAGCTCCAGTTATTCATTCTCGGTAAGGCCATATCTGGCGCACCAATCATTAGCGGGATCATCCAGTTTGCCAAGCCGGTAAAGGCTGGCATAACCGCACCAAACACCATTATTAAACCATGCACTGTGGTCATTTGATTAAAAAAGTGAGGATCAACCAGTTGTAGGCCCGGCTGAAATAACTCAGCTCGAATAACCATGGCCATTGCCCCACCAAGTAAAAACATGGTGAGTGAAAAAATTAAATATAAGCTACCTATATCTTTATGGTTGGTTGTAAATAACCAGCGCTTAAAGCCTGTGGCAGGTTGATGGGCATGATGAGCCTCATTGGTATTAGGTTGTTCTGCAATGCTACTCATTATTTAGCCTCCCCATCAGCATCCAGTGCCGCTTGTATCTCGCTCGGTTGAATTACATCACCAGTGTCATTACCCCACGCGTTGCGTTTATAGGTAATAACAGCTGCTATTTGCTTGATTGATAATTGCTTTGCGAAAGACTGCATAGCCGTACCTGGTTTACCGTGGAGCAAAATATCTATATGCCCTTTGATATCACCTATGACTATTGGGCTGCCTTTAAGAGCCGGAAAAACACCCGGCAAACCTAATCCTGTTGGCTGATGGCACGCCGCGCAGCTCGCCATATAAACCTGCTCACCAAGCGCCATCAGCTCTTCTTTTGGTACAACTTGGTCTAATAACGCAGCGTCTGCTTCAGCTGCTTTTTGCTTGGCTTGTTTAGCCTCTGCTAACCACGTTTTGAAGTCTTCTTCTGTTTTAGCTTCTACCACAACAGGCATAAAACCATGATCTTTACCGCAAAGCTCTGCACACTGCCCACGGTAAGTACCAACCTCATTAATATTGGTCCATGTTTCGTTAATAAACCCAGGGTTTGCATCTTTTTTAACGGCAAAGTCAGGCACCCACCATGAGTGAATAACATCATCTGAAGTCATTAAAAAACGTACTTTTTGATTAATTGGTAGTACCAGCGGTTTATCGACCTCGAGTAAATAATTCGGGTTTTTATCAGCAAGGTTGGTTATTTCATTTTGAGGTGTAGCTAGCATGGAATAAAACTCAACGTCCTCCCCCATATACTCGTAATGCCACTTCCACTGTGAGCCTGTAATTTTAATGGTGAGATCAGCTTTGCTGGCATCCTCCATGGCAATTAAGGTTTTAGTCGCAGGAATGGCCATAACAATTAATATGACAAAAGGGATCGCAGTCCACAGTATTTCTACTTTGGTGCTTTCATGGAATTGGGCAGGGACAGCCCCTTTAGATTTGCGATGATGAATGAGTGCCCAAAACATAATGGCAAACACGATCACCCCAATCACACAACATATTAAAAAAATAGTCATGTGCAGTTGGTATACATTATTACTTATATCGGTTACGCCTTTACGCATATTATATTGGCTATTAGCAAGCACATTCTGCGAAAAAACAAACAATATAAGCCACAAGGAAGAACTCAGCTTACCCATGTGACGGCTCCTTTGATGCTATTGCTGACGCAAAGCGAAGAGGCATACGGCTTAAACGCCTATTCGTTATTTTTATTTTTTATAAGGGTGCTGGATTTAGTAAATGTGTGTTCTCAAAACGACTAAGCTGTGAGTTATTTTTATTCCAGCTCTTTAATAACTAGTTAAAAAATAAACAATAAGCAAGGTGAGTATGAAAAATAAACAAGGTGTATTTTTTAAAATGCGCAGCTAAAAAAATAGCAACTAGTCAGGCAATTAATCTAAGAGTCAGGTTTAGTAAGGGGTGTATTGAAATTACAGGATAGAAATATAAAAAATTGTTAACTTAAAAAAGCAGAGTAAATTTGTTTATTTATAAAGCATTTAGTGATTTTATTTATGATAGGAGAAGCACTTAACAACATATAGTCATACATTTGATAAGTTAGACATTGTGCTGCTAACAAACCCAGCGCCTAATCACTATTAAGCGCTAAATTATGCTTTAATACTACATCCAGTCAGCGTTACGAATAACACCTACCGCTAAGCCTTCAATATTGAACGACTCATTTTCTAAATCGACCTCAATAGCTGAAAACTCATCATTTTCAGCATGTAAGAGTACTTTTCTGCCCGCTTTTTCTAAACGCTTCACGGTTACATCGTCGTCAACACGGGCAACAATAACTTGTCCATTTTCGGCAACTTGGGTTTTATGCACAGCAAGTAAATCACCATCCATAATACCAATGTCTTTCATACTCATACCGTTAACACGCAATAAAAAATCGGCCGCAGGTTTAAACATTAAAGGGTCAATTTTACAGTGGCTTTCTACATGCTGTTGCGCCAATATTGGCTCACCGGCAGCAACCCTGCCAATTAAAGGCAAGCCCAACTGCTCTGGCTCCTCTTCTTCAACAAGCTGAATGCCCCGACTCGCGCCTGGCTTCATTTTAATAACACCTTTTTTGGCCAGTGCTTTTAAGTGTTCTTCTGCAGCATTCGCACTTTTAAAACCCAGTGTTTGTGCAATTTCGGCACGTGTAGGAGGCATACCAGTGTCTTTAATAAACACTTTAATGAGTTCGAGTATTTGCGCTTGGCGTTTCGTTAATGGTCGCATACAACTGGTTTTCCATACAGTACAATTAACTGTGAGTATATACAGTTATTTAAAAATCGCAAATATAAATTAATGCCTTATATGCCGTTATCATCAAACAATAACCTACTTTAAAAGCAGGGTGATAAATGTAATTATTAGCAACGCATTATCATATTAATAAATTTTAATTCTCAATTACATATCCAAGGAGCTAGCATGAGTATTTGGCATCAACCGATTACATTAGAGTTTTGTAAGCAATTAGATCAAGGTATTACAGGCCAAGGGACACTCATGAAAACCATGGGAATAGAGATCAGTGAAATTGGTGATGACTACTTAGTGGCAACTATGCCGGCAATTCCAGAGCATCATAACCCTATGGGTATCGTTCATGGTGGTGCAAATGTGGTGCTTGCTGAAACAGTAGCAAGTTATGCCGCTAATTTTGTGGTTGATTTCAATCGATTTTATTGTGTTGGCCAAGAAATCAGTGCAAGTCATTTAAAGGCATCACGCAATGGCACATTAACGGCCACAGCGAGAGCTTATCATATCGGCAAGCGCAGCTCGGTTTGGGATATTAAAATAACCAATAGCCGCAATGAGCTTTGCTGCGTATCACGTATGACCGCAGCCGTAGTAGAGCGAAAAGGCTAGTAAGTCAATTAACCAAGGTTGAAATTAAATTACTTTTCGAAAGGGTAAATAGTAATTTCTACGCCTGCACCAATTGCAGATATACGTAACAAGGTATCTGCATGTAAGGCTTGGTTAAAGCATTTTGGCGAAGTGCCAGACTCAAAACCCATATCGAATGTTCTGCGTGAACAACTCAACCATTGCTTTAATGCATTGCGTGAACACGACTCGATTAACTCACACAAGTGATTAATCGCTTTATCTGGCGTGGTTATTTCACCTGCAACCTCAATGCGAGCAAGTTGACGGTATTCGTCTTTATCATAATGTAAAATAGTTGCGACCTTTTTTAAATCAGCAACTAATACGCTAATATCTTGCTTTGACTCAAGCTCTAGATCTACATTTAAAAATTGAATTTCCGACATTATCTCGTTTTTACCCTCTATTAATCTCATTGCAAACTTTAACGCAGTTTTACCGTTATACCAAATCAACAACGCAGGAATCACTGCATTAACGCGTTTTTAGCGTTAGCCTCTGAATATTGCCCACTATTTACTCCTAAAAAACGCCCTACACAAAATACGCAAATTAAAATTAAAGCATGCCGGCGACAGTTTACTTTTTTATTCTAGGCCTTAAACTAGCCGCTCCTGTAGTTCACGTATGTGATGGATATGATTCGGTTTATTTTAGCTTTGTTGGCTTGCTGTGCTTGTTTTTCAGCAATGGGCGAACAATTTACGCGGTTTTCGAGTGCCAAAAAGTACTTAATTAATACCCTTCCCGAAAACGCTAAAAGTATTTATTGTGGTTGCAATATAAAAAAACAAGGCAAAAAGTTAGTACCCGATCCTACCCATTGTGGCTACGTGCCTCGCAACACACTAACCCGCTCAGGCAAAGTAAATCAACGTGCATTGCGAATTGAATGGGAACATATTGTCCCTGCATGGGAATTCGGTCACCAGTTACAATGTTGGCAAGATGGTGGGCGTAAAAACTGCCGCAAAGTTAGCGCTAAGTTTCGCATGATGGAAGCCGATATAAACAATTTAGCCCCTGCAATTGGTGAAATTAACGCCGATCGCTCAAACTACCGCTTTGGCATGTTAGCCCAAAACGCGACGCAATATGGTCGCTGTGAGGTTAAAGTTAATTTTAAACAACGTGTTGTTGAACCGCCTGTTCATGCACGTAAACGCATTGCCGATGCGTACGCTTACATGCAAAAAACGTATGGTTTAAAAATTTCAGCTAAACAACAAAAGCTATTTAATGCTTGGCAACAACAAGCTTATGCTGCTAACACAAATAGTAAAAAGCTGTAAGTTTAAATTAAAAGCATGCAACACACGCTTTTAATTAACCTATAACGCTTGGTGTGGTCCAAATATTTCGTAGTGAATGTTTGAGCTTTGCACACCTAAATCAAGTAACTGGCCTTTTACGTAAGCCATAAATGATGCTGGTCCACACAAATAAAATGCCCCTTCGCTAATAGGTAATGATGCCTCAAGCACCGTTAAATCCATTAGCCCAGTGAAATCACACTCCTCGCCACCTTGATTAAACCAAGTAAATGTTTTTAGCTGTGGATGCATTGCCGTTTGCTGCGCTAAATACCCTTTAAATGAAAATTCGCGGCTATTTTCACACGCGTGCAAATAACTAATCGCTTGATTTTTATCACCACTAAGTAGCGTTTGCAGCATCGCCATCATCGGGGTTTGGCCAACGCCTGCTGAAATAAGTACCACTGGAGTTGCCTCATTTTTTAAAATAAAATCTCCTGCTGGCGGGTATAACTCTACTCGTGCGCCTTGCTCTAGTGAGTGTAAAAAATTAGACACCACGCCAGGCTTTGGTTGGCACTCTTTTTTAACGCTAATACGATAGTTTTTAGCATTGCTCTTTTGCGAAATAGAATACTGGCGGATCTCTTCATATTCTGCGCCCTCAGGCTTAACTTTAATGCCAATGTACTGTCCTGGCTTGTAGGTAATAACTGCTTTACCATCCACAGGTGTCAGCGTAAAACTAGTTACGAATTCAGATTCAACATGTTTATCAGTAATTTCAAACTGGCGCGTGCCTGCCCAGCCACCATGGTTGTTTTTACTGTGCGCATACAATGCCGCTTCTTCGGTAATACAAATATCAGCAAGTACACCGTAAGCTTCGCGCCACGCATATTCAACATCGGCAGTAAACTGCTCAGGAATAAGCTCTTTTAACGTACCGATTAAATGTGCGCCCACAACAGGATAATGCTCGGGTAAAATATTTAAGCTGGTATGCTTATGATTAATTCGCGCTAGCGCCTCTTTTAACACAGCTAAATTATCAATATTTTGCGCGTACGCAGCCAATGCATTAAATAATGCAAATTGCTGACGACCCGTTTCTTGATTAGTCATATTAAAAATATGTTTAAGCTCGGGATTATGACTAAATAAACGCTTGTAAAAATGATCAGTAACAACCGTACCTGCCTCTGCTAATAAAGGAACAGTACTTTTAACTATTTCAATAGTTTTATCAGATAACATCTAGGTTTTCCTACGTGTGAATAATACCCAATTAATAAAATAGGTATAGGTTAACCACGACGCCCATCAACACGACGCTGTGTTAAAATAGGTGTGCTGTGAATTAAAAATAATAAAAAGGCAATTAGCCACAGCCCAGCACTTAGCTGCCAAGCTAGGTGTGGCCCAATAACAAAAGGCAGTAAAGAACGAGTAATCCCAGCCACTAACACTAAAGCAAAAGCAACCGCCATATAATGTGGAATAGTCAAAGAGCGCCCGGTATGCCCATGAGATACGCGTGTCATCATGGCTAAAATCATCATCCCTATGGTACTTATGGTAATGAGGTGTAGTGCATCTTTAAATAAAATAACACTGCTGTAAAAACTCACGGCTACCAGCATTAAACCTACACCTAGTGCCAAGTACGAAAAATGCAAAGACCATAACAAAGGAACTTTAAGTACGTTTTTATCCCACCAATAAAAACTACGAATTAAATGCAGCACAGCAACAACAGCAAGTGCCCAGCCTGGGTTTAGCTGATTAAAAAATAACTGACTAAGAAAAAACACCGCAATACTAAAAACGCTCATATACAGTAATACTGAGTCAACGTTAGCTGTACGTACCTGTGCTGTTAAACCAAGGCCTTTACTGGTAAAAAATGGCAATACACGCCCTGCTACTATGCCAATTAATAAGGTCATCAGTAATACTGCTGTATCAACAATGGCGAGCGCAAACTGCATGTTTTGTTCAATCAGCAGGGCCAAGTAAACAATATTTAACGTACACAGCGCCGCTAATAGCACTAAAAATTGATAGTTATTTTTGCTTTTAGCGGTTAATAACATATTAGCTAATGCTGCAATAACACCTAGCCACCATGCAAGCTGTAACACTAACACCGCATATAAATTAAATTGTGCAAAAGCAGGCAAAGACACAAAAAATGCGCCTCGCGCCCCAAGCCATAACAGCGTTAATAGCATTAACTTTTTGCCACTAATGCTAGGTACTCCAGTCCAAGTTTGCGCGGCGGTAAGTAAAAAACCCACTGCAACAACACCTGCAAAACCAAATAACATTTCGTGGGCATGCCATAATGTAGCGGGGATTGTTAACTGCCAAGTTGCACTACCCGTTAAAATTAATAACCAGTAGCCTATTGAACTAAAAGCCAACAAGCCTGCGGCTAAAAAATAGGGTCTAAATGGCAGCATCCATACTGGCCACTGCGTTATTTGGTAAAAGCGAATATTAGCCGGTACCGGCTGAGATAAATTAATAGGTCGCATTAACGAACTTCCTTCCCCATGCCATGCAGTGCGATACAACGCAGCACATAGCTAATTTTTAAAATAGCAGCAATAACAATAGTGCTAATATGTGCCGAAATTTGCACCGGTATAGAAAAGTAATCGGCAAAAGGGTAGCTAATTAAAATACTGGTTATTAGTAATGCACAACTAGCTGCTAATAATGAGTTTGCCACTAGCAGTAGTTTTTTCAGTAAACAAGCTGTCTCAATTTTGTAGCTTGGATTATGTATAACCAAGGTGTTCATAACGGCCTCAACAACTAATGCACTTAACTACCTATTACACTTATCGTGCCAATAAAATAAACATATATATTTCAATAAACTAACTTATCCACCTTTGCTTTTCATGTCTTTATGACCTACCATAAATCAAACCAAAAAACACATAAGAGTCATTTTGACATGAGCAGCGCAATTAACTTCACTGCCGTAGCGGTAAAGCTGGCTCAAAGCACATTAGATAAAAACTGTTTTGAGCAATTACTTACTGTCCTTGAAACAGTGATTGCCAGTGATGCCAGCGCACTGCTTGAGCTACAAGGTGAGCAGCTCAAGCCACTTGCAATTAAAGGCTTAATGCAAGATAGCCTGGGGCGGCGTTTTAAGCTTAGTGAGCATCCGCGCTTAGAAGCTATTTGTAATACTCAGCAACCACTGCAATTTGCCCATGACTGTCCATTGCCCGATCCGTACGACGGCTTACTACTAGCAAAAACTGGCGACATTCCGGTACATGCTTGCTTAGGTTTACCCCTATTTTATCAACAACAGTTATTAGGTGTGATTACGTTTGACAGCCTAAATGCCAATGCCTTTAACGCTATTAGTGCGCAAACGCTTAGCACCTTACAAACGCTATGCAGCGCACATTTTAAAACGGCATTACAGCTGGCTCATTACAAATTACATGCACAGCATTCTAGCGCCTTAGTGCAAGAGCTTAACCGCGAAGCACTCACCCGTGATGGCGGCGAAATTATTGGTCAAAGCTCAGCAATACAAGCACTTAAAAATGATATAAAACTTGTCGCCGCCTCTAATTTTAGTGTGTTAATTTTAGGCGAAACCGGCGTAGGCAAAGAGCTGGTTGCACGTAATATTCATTTACACTCGAAACGCAGTGAGCAGCCACTTATTCATTTAAACTGTGCTTCGCTTGCTGAAAATCTCGCCGAAAGTGAGTTTTTTGGCCATGCTAAAGGCGCTTTTACTGGGGCGGTTCATGCGCGCCAAGGTAAGTTTCAGCTAGCGCACGGTGGTACTTTATTTTTAGACGAAATAGGCGAGCTACCACTGGTACTACAAAGTAAATTGCTACGGGTATTACAAAGTGGCGAAATACAAACAGTAGGCGAAGACGAAGTGAAATATGTTGATGTTAGAGTGATTGCAGCAACCAATCGCGACCTAAAACACGAAGTAACACAAGGACGCTTTAGAGCCGATTTATACCATAGATTAAGTGTCTACCCGCTAACGGTAGCGCCGTTACGCCAGCGTGAAAACGATGTGGTTTTATTAGCTGGTTTTTTTGTTGAGCAAACCGCACGAAAATTAGCAATAAAACAACTTAAGTTAAGTGTCGATGCACAATTATTGTTAACCCAATATCAGTGGCCGGGTAACGTACGGGAGCTAGAGCATGTAATTAGCCGCGCAGCACTAAAGGCCAAACAAAGCCAATGGCAACAAGCCATTATTACCATAAAGCCCGAGCACTGTGAGCTAAACCTTAGTGCGAGTAATACAACACAGTTATCATTACCTGCTAGTACCACAAACACCACCACTGGCAGTAGCACTAACATAGCAGAGCAAAATTTATCACTTAAGCAAGCAACCGATACCTTTACCCATCATTTAATTAGTCAGCAGCTTGAGCAACATAATTATAACTGGGCAAGTGCAGCACGCACCTTAAAAGTAGACCGTGCAAACTTAGTTCGCTTGGCTAAACGCTTAGGTATTTCAGTCAAAAAGTCGCTATAAAATAGCTATAAAACCGTCAGTTCATCTAAGTTAGGGGCTTTACAGCAAGTAGCCCCCAGCAGAGCAGCAAGCGATTGATAGTGCGGCGAAAAATACAGCAACACTTCACAATGCAGTCCACTTTTTGCGTAATATTTAACGTAAAGTGGTGCGTTGGTAGCCATTGCTAGCTGTTTTATTTTAGCCAGCTCTGCATCTGCAAACATAGCATCACCTAAGTTTTTATAATGCCACATTAGCTTGCTTTATTGGTTTGAAAATAGGTTTTTAACAATTGGCTAAACGCCTGTACCTTTGCGGTACGATGCACCAAATGATGCGTTACTAGCCATATATCAGTACACCAGATTAATTCATTAGATAAAATGGGTACTAAATTAGCGTATTGAGCCGCAACATTGTGCTGTAACCCACCAATTCCTAAGCCTTTAATTACAGCACGCGTAGCTTCTGAGGTTTCTGACACACGCAGTTTTATTTGCGGCGCTGCAATATGCTGATCTACCCATTCAAAATACGGCACCCGCGCATTAAAGCCCGCCACGCCAGAAATAAAGTTATGTTGCTGTAAATCACTCAGCGATTTAGGCATACCATATTTATTAATATATCGCTGATTAGCATATAAACCCGAGTTAAGCTGAGCCAAATGCTGTGCAATATAGTCGCCTTCATCGGGCCTTGGCCCTGCCCGTACGGCAATGTGCGCCTGACCGTGTTCGAGCCGTAAACGCTTTTGCTCTAAAATCATCTCAAGCTGCACTTGTGGATGTAGCGCCTGAAATTGCTCGCACACATCGCCAAGCACATCCATAAAGCCACTAACCGTGGTTAACAGTAAACTGCCGCGCAGTGTGCTATCAGCCGCAGCAATATCATTATGTAACTGCTCAAGAGAGCTGTCGATCACTTGTGCGGTACTAAACAGCTTAGCGCCTGTTTCTGTTGCTTTATAGCCTCGAGCATGGCGATGAAACAAACGTGTGTTTAAGTTTTTTTCAAGATTATTAATTCGCCTAAGCACTGTACTATGGTGCACATTAAGCGCCTCTGCCGCCGCAGTTAAGGTACCTAAACGTGCAACCTCAAAAGCCACTTTAACATCTTGCCAATCTTCAAACTTAACCGCCATACTGTGCCACCTTTAACTTATGTGCATATACGCACATAAGTGTTGCGTTTATTCGGGTTTTCTGCAAGTGATTATTTGTTAAAGTCACATTATACAAACTCATTATCAGGAGCAGCTCATGACAACACCAAAAATTATTGCCCTAGCAGGTAGCTTACGTAAAGATAGCTTTCATCAAAAACTCATTAACGAAGCAGCACGCTTTGCTTTAGAAAGTGGCGCTGAAGTAGAAGTGATTAAACTCGCAGACTTAGCCATTCCTATGTTTGATGAAGATCTCGAGGCACAAGGCACACCAGCCGGTGTACAACAACTTAAAGACAAACTGCGCGCAGCCGATGGCATTTTGCTGGCCAGCCCAGAATATAATGGCTCTATTACCGCCGTGTTAAAAAATGCTATTGATTGGGCATCGCGCACCGAACAAGGCGCAGAGCCTGCATTTGCAAATAAAGTAACCGCCTTATATGCAGCCTCACCAGGTGGGTTGGGCGGTTTACGGGGCTTAAATCATGTGCGTGATATATTATCAGGCATTGGCAGCTTAGTATTAGCGAACCAACTGGCAGTACCGGCTATTCATACTTTATTAGATGACAACGGTCGAATTAGCGACCCCGCTACCGCTGAAAAAGTGGCTGGTCTTGCACAGCAGTTAGTTAGCGTAGCAAGTAAGCTTAAATAAGCAGCCACTATAACTTTGTTGCTGCAAGCTTTGCAGCAATAAAGTCTTCATGGGTAACATACAATAAATTAGCAACACGACGAATAACGTATTCTTCTTGTGAATCAAGTTCTCCATCGGAGTACGCTAAACGCCAAAGTAATTCAACTATATCAATGCGTTGCTGTGCACTACATTGATTGTTAATTTGCTTAGAAAATTGAAAATAATCAATGGCGTCATCTAAGCTTGCACTTGCTTGCTCGGTTAACTCATCTACTGCTTCATCCGTTAAATCAAAATATTTTTTTAATGTTAGACTTAGCGTATGTTGCTCATCAGCCTGTAAATCGTTATCCGCTCGCATTACCTCAATTAATAATGCGGCAACCGCTGTTTTTAAATCATGTTGTTCAATATCATAATCTTGCTGATCAATACTCGAAAAAAGCTGTTTAATTTGCTTGAACATCACATTTCCCCTTTTTGGGTGTTAGACTTATATCATAACGGGTTTAATAGATATGCTGATCACACTACCCAAAATTAAGATGGAGTTAAAGGTTTATGAGTATAAAAGCCAATCATTACATACATGGAATTATTAGCTGGTGTTTATTAACGGGGTGTTTGAGTGTGTCGGCAGAGCAAAGTGAAATGCAGCGACTTTATGATTTTGATGAAAAGGTGCATTATAAGCAAACTCAAATAGACACTAACAATTACCACTTAGAAATACAGTCTGACGACTACCCACATTTTAGAAACCAAAGTGTGTTTTTGTTGCGCCACGCAAATCGTTTATGTCACGATAATCCTTTTATGTTAAAAGTGATTGAGGGCGTGCAGGAGTACCAACGCTTTCCAACTAAACCGCGTGCTTATCAGCCACCGCTCAGTGTATTTGTGCAGTGTGAAATGCCTGCAGAAAAAACCTCAAAAAAATAACACCTCGTTATTTTCAGTAAAACCACTGAGTATTAAAATAGCCTGTGGTTTTACTGTAGTTAACCTGAACTAAGTTAGTTAACGCCATATCCCCACGGCGCAGCCGGTGGTGTGATAGGTTTAGTTAAATCAAAATCAACACGGAATTCGCAACCTTGGCGAATAAGTCGATAAGTGAACTGTTCAGGGTAAATATACATTTGCCATGTATTGCCTACCGATTGCGGTATGCCTTGGCTAACAAATAACTCTTTTGAATACTGATCTGCAGGGAATGACTGCATATTAGCAAAACCCGCATCCACAGTATGACCGCCATACATAGTAGACACATCATCGCTGCCATCTTTATGGCGATGATCGTGCTTTAGGCTCAAACCACTACCTGTTTTAGTAATGATCCACGTACGTGAAGCATCATCACCGACATGAAACGGCACCTGTAACTCACGGTCATTACACTTACGCACATGCATAATTAACTTTTTATCGGCAAATGAACTCGGCCCTGTTGCATTATCAACCGTTACTTTACCCTCGAAAGCTTTACCGCAGTGAGCAGCAATACTATTGAAAAAGCTATCATGACTTGGAATTGATACTAAAGGCGCTGGACGTGCTAATGCAGCAGTGGATGCCAGCATAAACGCTGCAGCTGTTAATAATTTCATAATGTGTCCCTAAACATGTAAAAAATCAGCTTAGCGTTTAAGCAAACACAAAGAAAATAATCACGATGAACAGCAATAAAAATTAACAGAACAATAGGGTTTTACTTTAATTAATTAGTAAAAAATATCGCTTGAAAGAAAATAAGAAATTAAATATCGTTGTTTGATAAAGGAGAAATAACTAATACCAACTCGCTTAATTAAGCGGTCTATTTTGAGGCAGGAAAAACGGGGTGATAGCTAGGCAAAAAATTCGCTATTTAGTTGTTCGAAATTAGAATTTTTTAACACAGATAGCGACACGTTTAGCCTCGCAAAATGATTGAGTATTATTGCGGATTGGTATAAACGTAAAGCCAGTTTTAGCGCGGAGCACATATTTAAATGGAAAAATATATCGGCTTAATAATCATCGTATTACTATTAATTATTCAAAATCGCTACACTCTGCACATATATCAACACCTTGCTGAGCAGCACCCAGAACAATGGAAAAAATTATCACAAAATTCATTAGATGGGACACCCTATGCCAATCTTGCTGAGTCATTTAAAGATGGTTTTTTTTCGACTATCAACGACCCAAAGGTAGTCCGCTACCAGAAATTTAAAACTCTCAATTTATTACTAATGGCAATGATTACATTAGCAAGCTTATTGCGTGGTTTTTTAATATAAGCGATTAAAAAAGCGCAACCTAAGTTGCGCTCCAGTTTCATATGTAAAAGGTTACTGCCACGGTCTCTCTGCGGCTAACTGCTTTTCAAACGCATCAATTTGCGGATTGAGGGTTTCGGTTACACCAATAAAGTCTAAGCCACTTAATAAACGCTCTTTCACGTCTTTGCGAATATCAAAGCGAATTGGCGCAAACTTATTGCTGGTAAGTAACTGGTTTTCAAGATCCACATCAATGTGAATATCGTCGTGCTGTTCACTTAACACAAATAACTCTTCCAGCGTTTGCGCTGGCAATGTAATAGCAAGCATTTGATTGTTACCACAGTTATTAAAGAAAATATCAGCAAAGCTTTCAGCTAAAATCACTTCAAACCCATATTGCTTTAGTGCCCATGGTGCGTGCTCGCGTGATGAGCCACAGCCAAAATTATCGCGGGTTAATAATATTTGCGCACCTTGGTAACAAGGACGATTTAAAATAAATTCAGGGTTTGGCTCGCCATTATCTAAATAACGCCAATCGTAAAACAGTGCTGCATCAAAACCATCACGGCTGGTTGAAGTTAAAAACTGCTTAGGAATAATTTGGTCGGTATCGACGTTGTTTTTATCAAGTGGGGCCATTAAGCCGCTAAAATAGATGCTCATTAAGCTTCTCCTCTAATATCAACAAAGTGACCATGTATTGCAGCTGCTGCCGCCATTGCAGGGCTCACTAAGTGTGTACGCCCGCCGCGCCCTTGGCGACCTTCAAAATTACGATTCGAGGTGGAAGCACAGCGTTTACCAGCTCCTAAACGGTCATCGTTCATAGCTAAACACATCGAACAACCCGGCTCGCGCCACTCAAACCCTGCAGCTTTAAAAATATCGGCTAAGCCTTCATCTTCAGCTTGCTGCTTAACTAAGCCTGAGCCTGGAACAATCAGCGCTTCAATACCAGCTAAAACCTGTTTACCTTCAACAATTTTTGCTGCAGCGCGTAAATCTTCAATGCGGCTGTTGGTGCATGAGCCAATAAATACCGTGTCTACTTTGGCGCTTGATAGTTTATCGCCCGCTTTTAAGCCCATGTATTTAAGCGCACTGCGAATTGCATCGGCTTTAATTAAATCGGTTTCTTTATCTGGATCTGGAATACATTCATCAACGCCAATCACTTGCTCTGGATTAGTCCCCCAAGTAACTTGCGGTTGAATACTGCCTGCATCTAACTCTACTTCTAAATCAAAATGAGCACCATCATCCGTTTTTAAAGTTTCCCAGTAGGCAACAGCGGCATCAAAATCAGCACCTTTGGGTGCAAACGGGCGCCCTTTTAAGTACTCGTAAGTGATTTTATCTGGGGCAATTAAACCTGCCTTGGCACCCATTTCAATGCTCATGTTACACAATGTCATACGGGCTTCCATTGATAGAGCTTCTATGCCTTCACCACAAAATTCAGCCACATAGCCAGTGCCACCAGCAGTGCCTAGCTTACCAATAACCGCCATAATTAAATCTTTAGCTGTTACTGTAGGGCGTAATACACCGTTAATTTGAATTTTTAACGACTTCGCCTTTTTTTGCTGTAGTGTTTGCGTAGCTAATACATGCTCAACCTCTGAGGTACCAATACCATGTGCCAAGGCACCAAACGCACCATGCGTTGAAGTATGACTATCGCCGCAGACTATAGTGGTACCTGGTAAAGTAATCCCCTGCTCAGGGCCAATAACATGTACTATGCCTTGGTTTACTGAATTTAAGTCGTACAGCAAAATGCCAAATTCTTTACAGTTTGCATCCAGTGCCATTAATTGATTTTTAGAGACTTCGCTGGCTGCATCCAGTGAACGACTTTTAGTTGAAACATTATGATCCATGGTGGCAATGGTTTTTTCTGGACAACGCACTTTACGATTTTTTTCACGTAAACCGGCAAATGCTTGTGGTGACGTCACTTCGTGTACTAAATGACGGTCAATATAAAGTAAATCGGTTTGCTCATTAATGCTGGCAACGGTATGTGCTTGCCAAATTTTATTGTATAAGGTTTGGGCCACTTGCTAACTCCCTGATCTGATTGAGCCACAGCCTGACGGTGCTGTGGCTTTAATAATTAAATGCGTGAAACGATGGCCGCTGCTACATCGGTGGTGGTATAGCCGCCCTGCGGATAAATATCTGGCGTTCCCACACCGGCTTCAACCGCCTCTGCGACTGCTTTTTCAATGGTGCGAGCCGCTTCGTCTTGGCCTAATGAGTAACGTAGCATTAAGGCGGCACTTAAAATTTGTGCGATTGGGTTTGCCACCCCTTTTCCGGCGATATCAGGCGCTGAACCACCCGCGGGTTCATACAAGCCAAAGCCTGATTGATTCAAACTTGCCGACGGTAATAACCCCATCGAACCGGTGATCATCGCGCACTCGTCCGATAAAATATCACCAAATAAATTATCGCAAAGTAATACATCAAATTGGCTAGGTTGCTTAACCAGCTGCATTGCTGCGTTATCTACATAAATGTAATCTAAGCTCACTTCTGGAAAGTCTTTACTCACTTCGGTTACCACTTCGCGCCATAAAACGCTTGATGCTAAAACATTGGCTTTATCAACCGAGGTCACATGATTGCTGCGCAACTTAGCGGCCTCAAAAGCAAAACGTGCAATACGCTCTATCTCTTTACGTGAATAAGTTTGCGTATCAAATGCAGTTTCTTCTGCCCCTTCGCCACTGCGACCTTTCTCACCAAAATAAATACCACCCGTTAGCTCGCGCACACATAAAATATCAAAGCCTTTTTCGCTAATATCAGCACGTAGTGGTGATGCAGCGCTTAATGCGGGTAACAACTGAGCAGGGCGTAAGTTACAAAACAAACCAAAGTGCTTGCGCAGTGGTAACAGTGATGCGCGCTCCGGTTGGTCATTCGGTGGTAAATGCTCCCACTTAGGGCCACCCACGGAGCCGAATAAAATAGCATCGGCGTTTTCACATGCTTTTAAAGTGGTATCAGGAAGGGCTTTGCCAAACTCATCAATCGCTGCTCCGCCAATCGCGTGGTGTTCACGGTTCAGAGTAAAACCAAACTTATCACTTACTGCATCAAGCACTTGCTCTGCAGCTGCCATAACTTCTGGGCCAATACCGTCGCCCGCTAATACGGCAACGCTGTAATGTGTTTTACTCATCCTGCTTTCCTTTGTTGTTTTAAATCAGACACTTTTTGTGCTCGATAAATTAAGTTATAAACCCGAACCATAGCGCGTACTGAGGCTTCGACCACATCGGCCGCAATACCGGCACCGTGATAAGGACGGCCATCATATTTAGCAATAATATTCACTTGTCCTAATGAGCTTGCACCTTGGCCGGTGGCCTCTAAATTGTATTCAATCATTTCAACGCTCATACCAGTTAAGCGCTCAATGGCTGCAAATGAGGCTTCTACCGGGCCGTTACCTGTGGCCGCTTCTTGTTTTGCTTCGCCATCAATCAACAAACCTATCGTTGAGCTGGCTACCGATTGAGAGTTCGACGTAGAGTGAACAAACTCTAATTGATATTTTTCATCTTTGTCGCTGATTTGATTAAAGTAAATCATTGCTTCTAGGTCGTAGTCATATACTGTGCCTTTTTGGTCAGCTAACGCAACGAAACTTTGGTATAAGCTATCCATGTCGTAATCAGATTTTTGATAACCTAACTCTTCTAAGCGGTGCTCTATAACATGACGCCCTGAACGCGAGGTCATATTTAATTGATTACTTGGCACACCCACACTTTCAGGTGACATAATTTCATAGGTATTTTGCGCTTTTAAGACACCATCTTGGTGAATACCTGAACTGTGGGCAAACGCATTTTCGCCAACAATCGCTTTATTTGGCTGTACCGGCATATTACAAATTTTGGCTACTTGGCGAGAGGCGCGGTAAATTTCTTCGCTTTTTATATCGGTATATACGTTTAAATGGTCTTTGCGCATTTTCATGATCATCGCCACTTCTTCAAGTGAACAATTACCCGCGCGCTCCCCTATACCATTAATGGTGCATTCGATTTGGCGCGCACCGGCTTGAACGGCAGCAACAGAGTTAGCAACGGCTAAGCCTAAGTCGTTATGGCAATGCACACTTAAACGGGCTTTATCAATATTTGGCACGTTGTTCATTAAATGACGGATCATTGCTGCGTATTCATCTGGCGTTACAAAACCGACGGTATCTGGCAAGTTAATCGTGGATGCACCGGCATTAATAGCTTGCTCAACTATTTTGCATAAATCCCAATGTGGTGTACGTCCTGCGTCTTCACATGAAAATTCCACATCATCAGTGTAATTACGGGCTAATTTAATAGATTTAACCGCCATTGCAGTGGCATCATCAAGGCTCATTCGCAACTTGTGTTCAAGATGAAGCGGGCTGGTTGCAATAAAAGTATGAATACGGCTTTGCTGTGCACTGCGAAGCGCCTCACCACAGGCTTCAATATCTTTGGCAACCGAGCGTGCTAAGCCACAAATAATAGGGCCTTTTACTTCAGTGGCAATTCGCTGCACTGAGCGAAAGTCAGCGGGGCTCGAAACCGGAAAGCCCACTTCCATGACATCCACATTTAAGCGGCTAATGGTATGTGCTAGTTGAATTTTATCATCTTCAGTCAGGCTTGCTTTAAGTGCCTGTTCGCCATCACGTAAGGTGGTATCAAAAATCCATACTTTATCTTGCTCTTGCATAACTGCCCCTCATTCCTGTGTTAACCAAATTTCGATTTATCCCTGCAGCGAGATAAAAAAAACCCCGCAATTGCGGGGTTTTGTTGTTTAGCTCAATGCAAACACACTAATCCCCGCTCACTTGCCACAGCAGTAAGAGGTTTAGTTTTAGTGTAATTAAACGATTAGTTTGCATTTGTTTTCTTGTGTGTGTGTCCAATGAGGCTTATTTTTATCATTGCAGCGCAGTAGGTGCAAGCATAAAAATGCCATAAAAATAATTACACAAGACTTTTAAGGGATTTAAAATTCAACAAATAGATAAAAAAGAGATAAAAAATTCAACCTCAGAGGGCGTGGCGTTTAAATTAACAAGCACCGTAAAGTACAGTGCTTATTTTAACTTTTTTTAATATTTACTCTTTCTTTTCTGCGCGTACGTAATTTGACGCACCACGAGTAATATAGCGTAACTGCCAAATAACTCGCTCAATTAATTCATCGCGTTGCTGACCTTCAATATCTAGCGCTTCGGCGCCAGCATTAAATACCAACGTAACCATAGCCTCTGCCTGAATATACGCATGAATCGCATCACAGGGCGTTTCACTTTCTAAATAATGAGCAAGCTCTAAAATAAAGTGTTTCACTTCACGTGCTACTGCCGCTCTAAATGCTTTTGAGGTACCCGAGCGCTCACGCAGCAATAACCTAAATTGATTACTAGAGTTATCAATAAACTCCATAAAAGTAACCACAGAGGTGTTGATGACACTGCCACCACTGGCTATTCGTCTGCGTGCTTGGCGCATCAGCTGACGCAGCGTTAAACCCGCTTCATCAACCATGGTTAAACCTAGCTCGTTCATATCTTTAAAGTGACGATAAAAAGAGGTGGGCGCAATACCGGCTTCGCGCGCTACTTCACGCAAGCTCAAATTTGAAAAGCTATGATCAGCACTAAGCTGATTAAAAGCAGCTTCAATTAATGCTTGTCGTGTTTTTTGTTTCTGTTGTGCTCTAACGCCCGACATCAACAGCTCCCTGAATGAATTTGTAATAAATTTTTAATTAAAAAAATAGCTAATAGTACAGTCTAATACTTGACGGCAGCAGATTGAAATATTATTTTAGCGTACAGTTGTACGCTGAGAAATGAGAAAGATGAAAAAACCACCACTTATATGGACCAACGTCCTTTTCTTTAGCCTGACGTTTTTGGCTGCTGTTACACTTGTACCTTGGTATGGGTTTAACTATGGCTTTACAGGCACACAATGGGCTGCTTTTGTAGCTTGCATGTTTTTCGCGGGATTATCGATCACTGCGGGTTACCATCGTTTATGGGCGCACAAAACTTACAACGCACACCCGGTCGTTGAATTTATTTTTGCCTTAGGCGGCGCGTTTGCTTTGCAAAACAGTGCACTGCATTGGAGCAGCGATCATCGTATTCACCACGGTCAAGTTGATGACCCTGTAAAAGACCCTTATGCCGCTACCAACGGCTTTTGGTATAGTCACATTGGCTGGATGCTGCGCGACTACCAAGGCGATAGCTACGGTGATTACAGCAATTGCCGCGACCTACAACGCAATAAAATTGTGATGTGGCAACATAAACATTATTTAAAGCTGGTAGTTGCCATGAATGTTGGTTTACCACTGGTATTAGGTTTAATGTTAGGTGATGTGTGGGGCATGTTATTACTAGCGGGATTACTTCGTTTAGTACTGAGCCAGCATTTTACCTTTTTTATTAACTCTGTTGCGCACATTTGGGGTTCTCGCCCTTACACAGAAAAAAATACCGCACGCGATAATGGCTTTTTAGCCTTATTTACTTATGGGGAGGGTTATCATAACTTTCATCATATTTTTGCGAGCGATTACCGCAATGGCATTAAATGGTTTCATTACGACCCAACTAAATGGATGATCCGCTCGTTAGCTGCACTTGGTTTAGCGAGTAAATTAAAGCGCACACCGGTTGAGCGCATAGAAAAAGCTAAAGCAGAAACCTTGATGAGCAAAACGCAAGGTCGACTCGCAAAATTGCCTTTAGCGCAAGATAAGCTTACATTATTACAACAAGAGTACGATTTGTTGCTTAAAAAACTGCAAAATTATTGCTCATTACAAAAACAAGTGTTGGAAGCTAAAAAAAATAATATGGCAAAGCAGTGTGAAAAGTCGGCATTAATGGCACAATATCACGAGCTTGAAGCCGCCTGGGAAACACAAAAACAGGCATGGCTAGCACTTAATGCGAGGTTATTAAAAGCCTCTTTTAGTTAAAATAGGAGTGGCTGTGGCCAAACAACCAGAAAAGAAAAAAGTACCCGTGACATACCAATATGATGCAATCATTATTGGCACGGGTCCTGGCGGTGAAGGGACCGCTATGAACCTCTCTAAAAGTAACAAAAAAGTAGCAGTTATTGAACGCCAAACAGCCGTGGGTGGTGGCTGTGTACATTGGGGTACCATTCCTTCAAAGGCACTTCGTCATTCTGTTAGTCGCTACATTGAATACAAAGCAAATCCTTTATTTAACGTAGGCGAGCGTCCGGTAAGACTTACCTTTCCTGATATTTTACGCCATGCCAGTTCGGTAATTTCAAAGCAGTCAAACTTACGCAGCAGTTTTTACGATCGTAACCGCATTCATATGTTTCAAGGCGACGCTAGCTTTGTTGATAAGCACACTATTGAAATTAGACGTAATGACGGCTCTACTGAGCGCCTTACTGCACAAACGATTGTCATTGCTACCGGCTCACGACCTTATCGCCCACCAGGGGTTGATTTCACCCACTCACGAATTTACGAAAGTGACACTATTTTAGGCCTTGAACACGACCCTCATCGCGTACTTATATACGGCGCGGGTGTAATTGGCTGTGAATACGCATCTATCTTTAAAGGGCTAGGTGCCAAGGTTGATTTAGTCAATACTCGCGATCGCTTATTGGCGTTCATGGATGCTGAAATATCTGATGCATTAAGCTATCACTTTTGGAATAGCGGTATTGTAATTCGTCATAACGAAGAATTTGATCGCATTGAAACCCGTGATGACTGCGTTGTTATGCATTTAAAATCGGGCAAACGTGTTAAAGCTGACTGTATTTTATTTGCCAATGGCCGAACCGGTAACACTGATACCCTTAATTTAGAAGCCATTGGCTTAAAAGCAGATAGCCGCGGACAGATAAAAGTAAACGAAACCTACCAAACAGAAATAGACAATGTATACGCAGTAGGCGATGTTATTGGCTACCCAAGCCTTGCTAGTGCTGCATTTGACCAAGGTCGAATTGCCGCAGATGCCATTGCTTCTGGTAACTGCGATGAAAAGCTGATTATTGATATTCCAGCCGGTATTTATACTATTCCTGAAATGAGTTCTGTTGGTAAAACAGAGCAGCAATTAACTGCCGCAAAAGTACCGTATGAAGTGGGGCGTGCGCAATTTAAACACTTAGCCCGTGCGCAAATTGCAGGTACCGATGTGGGCAGTTTAAAAATATTATTTCATACAGAAACCAAAGAAGTACTTGGCGTGCACTGCTTTGGTGAGCGTGCCTCTGAAATTGTGCATATTGGCCAAGCTATTATGGAACAAAAAAATGGTGGCAACACCATCGACTACTTTGTAAATACCACGTTTAACTACCCAACGATGGCAGAAGCCTACCGAGTTGCGGCGTTAAATGGCTTAAATCGCTTGTTTAAGTAATATTAAGCACTAGGTAACAAAAAGCCCGCTTGAATCAAGCGGGCTTTTTTAATAACTCATCGTTATTTAGAAACTATTTATGATATTGCGCACTTAATTCATGCACGGCGTTAATGAATACACCGGCATTTTCTGGGTCAACATCTGGTGTAATACCGTGGCCTAAATTAAATACATGGCCATTGCCAGTACCAAAGTCTTCTAAAATAGTACCAACCTCTTGGCGAATACGATCAGGCGTACCATGAAGCATTGATGGGTCCATATTACCTTGCAGTGCCACTTTATCGCCAACACGACGTTTAGCATCACCAATGTTAATAGTCCAATCTAAACCTACTGCGTCACAGCCCGTTGCGGCAATCGCTTCAATCCACTGACCACCGTTTTTGGTAAATAAAGTAACCGGTACTTTACGGCCATCGTATTCACGAATTAAGCCATCAACAATTTTATGCATGTATTGCAATGAAAATTCATTGTAATCACGCGGGCTTAGTACACCACCCCATGAGTCAAATACCATTAGCGATTGCGCACCCGCTTTAACTTGCGCGTTTAAGTAATCTATCACCGAATCAGCTAGTTTATCGAGTAATAAATGCAGTGTTTGCGGCTCAGCAAACGCCATTTTTTTGATTTTACCAAATACTTTACTGCTACCACCTTCAACCATGTAAGTTGCAAGTGTCCAAGGCGAACCAGAAAAACCAATTAATGGCACTTCGCCTTTAAGTTCACGACGAATAGTGCTCACTGCGTTCATTACATAGCCAAGCTCATCGGTAGGATCAAGTTTAGGAATTTTTTTAACATCAGCTAGTGACGAAATTGGGCGTTCAAACTTAGGGCCTTCGCCGGTTTCGAAGTACAAGCCTAATCCCATTGCATCGGGAATAGTTAAAATATCACTAAACAAAATAGCTGCATCTAATGGGTAACGGCGCAAAGGCTGTAATGTTACTTCACAGGCTAACTCAGCATTTCTACACAGGCTCATAAAATCGCCCGCTTGTGCACGTGTAGCACGGTATTCAGGTAAATAACGTCCTGCTTGACGCATCATCCATACCGGCGTGACATCAACAGGTTGCTTGGCAAGGGCACGTAAATAACGGTCGTTTTTTAATTCGCTCATAGCGTATAGAGTCCTAGGGCTTTTAGAAATTGTGCAAGATTGTACCACCATATTCACGCCCCCTCTATCGCTAAGCGATTAAATCGCTACAGAGTAGCGCTAGATCAAGTAATTTTTAATTTTCATGTTGTTTTGTACATAAAACAACCAAACAAACGTTAATAATAAAAACTTTTCATTAAACTATTTGCAACATCTAAAAAAGCTTGATATTGTATCCCCCGCGTTAACAAAACAATAACAAAAATTGTTAATATAAAAATAATAAAAATCCCTAATAAAAATAAGAATGCTTGTTTAAACAAGTCTAATAAAGAAATTAAACCACCGTAATAGGTGGTTTTTTCTTGCCTGGAATAAATTACTTACAACTTATACCCTTAAACAAAATTCCCTCTGGTATTACATCTATTTTACTTGTTGATATACACGCCAATTAAATATATCTTGGATAACATAAGTTTTATTTTTAATTTAAAAAATCCAACCCAGCTTAGGAGAAAAATTATGCTGAAGCGTGTAGAAAAAGCTCAACAAAAGTGGGGGGGTAGCCATACGGTCATCGATAATTGGTTAAACGAACGCCAAGAGCTGATTGTGCTTTACTGTAAAATTGCAGGCTTTTCACCTTATGAGAAAAAAGATCAGTCTTTGCCTGAACCATCACAAATTCAGGCATTTTGCCAAATTTTAATGGATTATTTATCGGCCGGCCACTTTGAAGTGTACGACGATATTGCTAAAGCCTGCGAAAAGAAAGGCCTAGAAAGCCAGCAACTCGCTAATACGATATACCCACGTATTTCAGATACCACTGACATCGCTCTGGATTTCAACGATAAGTACGCTGAGGTAGACGCTGAAGATTTACTAGAAGGCTTTGATAATGATCTTTCAGTAATGGGTGAAGCACTCGAAGCGCGCTTTGCACTTGAAGATGAGCTGATTGATAACTTATTTTCTAATCACACTGACTAATTAGTTATTCAACGTAATAAAAAAGGGACCTAAGGTCCCTTTTTTATTATCTATAACGCTTATTCTGCAGCGGCAGCTTCTGCATCATTTTGAATTTCTAATAATTCAACTTCAAAAATAAGTGTTGAATTAGCAGGAATTTTACCTAAGTCACGATCGCCGTAAGCAAGGTCTGAAGGAATAGTAAATTTGTACTTAGACCCTACAGGCATAAGTTGTAAACCTTCAGTCCAACCAGGAATTACACGGTTTAGTGGGAACGTTGTCGGCTCGTTACGTGAGTAAGAGCTATCGAACTCAGTACCGTCTAACAATGTGCCTTTATAATGTACTTTAACCACATCAGTTGCTACTGGTTTTGCGCCTTCGCCTTCGCTCATTACTTCGTACTGTAAACCAGACTCAGTAACCATCACGCCTTCTTTTTTAGCGTTATCAGCTAGGTATTTTTCACCTTCAGCTTTGCTTTTTTCAGACTCTACTTTTGCTTTTTCTTCTTGTTTATTACGCACTGACTCATCTAATGCTGTTAAAACTTCACGAATTTTCTCTTCGTCAATTTTTGCATTACCCGCAAGTGCATCTTCAAAGCCTCGCATTAATAAAGCTTGGTCTAATTCAATACCAATTTCTTTTTTATCCGCTAGGTCTTTATTTAAAAAGTTACCCACAGATGCACCAATACCGTACGCTTGTTGCTGTGCTACAGTATCTAGCTTAACGTCTGCTTGCTCTTTTTTTGCTTCTTGATTACAAGCTGTAAGCGCTAAAACTGACGCTGCAATCAATGACAATTTAATCGTCTTTCTCATTTTAAATCTCCGACACACTTTGCAGTTGCCATTTATTGTAATATTACTAGTTAAAGATTAACGGCCTACATGGTAGGCTGCTTGTTTAATAGCTAAACTAAAAACATATCCAGTGATTAGACAAACAACCTAGGCGTTTTTCGCAACCTAGTCTAACCTCTCAGTCACTAAGAGTTAAGAGGAAATACCTGTAATATGTCGTTATTTCGTACTTTTTTAGTCGCCACTTGCTGTTTATTAACAATTGCATGTAGTGATGAAAAACAACAAGCAGTGGCCAGTTTTGAGCACACTGCACAGGGCGCCTTTTCATCTGCGTTATCGCACGATGGTCAATACAGCTTAGTGTCTTCTATCAATCATGGGGTCGCCCTTTGGGATAATCAACAGCAAGCGCTTAAATACCAATGGTTTCAACAGCAAGCCGAAGATAGCTTAGTTTATGCCGTAGCCATTGCTTTTGATAATAGCGTGGCTGTTACCGCCGAAAAAACCACCTTTGCGGTCTGGGATATTGCCACTGGCAAAAATAAAGGTTTTTATAAAATACAAAAAGCCAGCATTCGCGATATTGCCATTAGCAACCAAGGCCAAAGTGTTGTTTACGGGCGCAGCGATGGCGTTGTGGTATTTATAAACCTTAACACTGGCAGACGCATTGAATTTTTAGGCCACCAAGATAAAGTAAACACCGTAGACCTATCACCTAATGGGCGCTATGCATTGAGCGGCTCTAACGATTATGTTGCCTACTTATGGGATACTCAAAGTGGGCAAGTAGTTCATCGCTTTAATCACCCAACCCGAGTAACGCAGGTCGCTTTAGATCCTCAAGGGCGCTATGCTTTTACCGCCGACAGTATGGCACAAGCAAATGTATGGAAGCTGACTACAGGTGACCTTGTTAGTAAACTAAAGTATATTGCGCGTCAGAAAATTTTTACCGCAGTGCGCTTTAACGATCAAGGCACTTTATTAGCAACCGGTTCACCCAATAAACGGGTTGATTTATGGCAGCTAACCAGCGGTGAAAAAGTTCAAACATGGCAAGTCACTCCGCGAGAAGGCAGTAAGCCCAAATCGGCAGTGGTACTTGATGTGGCATTTACAGATAACGGTAAATCATTGTTAACTGAAAGCTCAAGCGGAATCGCTGAGCGCTTTATTATAAGAGAACCAAATGAACACAATTGAACATCGGCTAATGGAACTTGAGGCTAAAGTGGCTTTTCAAGACGAAACAATTGAAATTTTGAATGATGAAATAAAAGTTCACCAGCAACAGTTGGCAAAAATAAAGCGCCAAACCGAGTTGCTGGCTGAAAAACTTAAAGAGTCGCAAGCATCGCAACCTATGATGTCGAATATGCCGGAGCCTCCGCCACCGCATTACTAAACTGTTTAGGTTTAGTCGCCTGGATTAAACACGCCAATGATCTGTTCAAATTGGCGTGTTGATGCCTGCACAGCCTGCTCTGGTTGAGCCATTTTATGACCACACTGCATACATTCAACTTTTTCTACGTCATGCTCTTTGTAGAGCATTAACATATCCATGGTTTTACACTCAGGACACGTTGCTCCAGCAATAAATCGTTTTTTATGTTTCACTTCGTTTTTCCTACCATTTTGACTGACGTTATTTTATCGCAATATTTGCCTACTTGATACGATTGATATAGCTAATAAGATCCGTGTTATAATGGCCGCAATTCAATCAAGGCACAGTAAAGTAACGTATTTATGATCCAAATCTCAGAAATAGAACTGCTTCGCGGTGGCAAAGCTTTATTAAAAAATGCATCGGCTACATTATTTCCAGAGCACAAAGTAGGCCTTGTTGGTGCTAATGGCTGTGGTAAGTCAACGCTATTTAGTTTATTAAAGTCTGAGCTTTCGTTAGATGGCGGTAATTGCAGTATTCCTAAAGATTGGTCACTGGCCTCAGTAAAACAAGAAACCCCCGCCCTTGAAATAAGCGCTATAGATTACGTACTGCAAGGCCACCCTGAATATTATGCGCTACGAATTGCTTTGCGTGAAGCTGAGCAAACCAATGATGGCGACACTCAAGCTAAAGTGCATATTCAGCTTGAAAATATTAAAGGCTATAGTATAGAAGCCAAGGCAGGAGAGCTGTTACATGGTTTAGGCTTTGCTAATAATCAAATAGAAAACCCAGTAAGTGCGTTTTCGGGTGGTTGGCGTATGCGTTTAAACTTAGCCCAAGCGCTTATTCGCGATGCCGACTTGCTGTTACTGGATGAGCCTACAAACCACCTTGATTTAGATGCTGTGTATTGGCTTGAGCGTTTTTTACGTGCCTACACTGGTACATTGGTACTGATATCTCATGACCGAGAGTTTTTAGACGCTGTGGTCGATCAAATTTGGCATATAGATAAACAACTTATTAATGTGTACAAAGGTAACTACTCGCAGTTTGAACGCCAAAAAGCTGAGCGTTTATTACAGCAGCAAGCCATGTTTGAAAAACAACAAGAACAAATTGCCCACTTAGAGCAGTTCATTACCCGCTTTAAAGCCAAAGCCAGTAAAGCCAAACAGGCACAAAGCCGTGTTAAAGCGCTAGAGCGCATGGAAAAACTTGCCCCAGCACATGTTGACTCGCCATTTGATTTTGAATTTGCTGAGCCAACCGCTCTGCCTAACCCGCTAATGACACTCGACAAAGCCAAAGCCGGTTATGGCGATGTCACCATTTTAAACAGTATTAAGCTGAACTTAGTACCAGGTAGCCGTATCGCGCTGCTTGGTAGAAATGGCGCAGGTAAATCAACACTTATTAAGCTGCTTTCTGGTGATTTACAACCTCAAGCGGGTGAAGTGTTTCAGCATCAGGGTTTAAACATTGGCTACTTTGCGCAGCATCAATTGGAATCACTTGATTTAAAAGCCAGTGCCGTCACTCACCTGCAACGCTTAAACCCTAAAGCTAGCGAACAATCACTGCGTGACTTTTTAGGCGGCTTTGCCTTTGTAGGCGATAAAGCACTCGACCCAGTTGCCCCCTTTTCAGGCGGCGAAAAAGCCCGTTTAGTGCTGGCTATGTTGGTTTATCAAAAACCAAATTTATTACTACTCGATGAGCCAACCAACCACCTTGATTTAGAAATGCGCCACGCATTGGTTATGGCATTGCAAGGCTTTGAAGGCGCTATGGTCACGGTATCGCATGATCGCCACATGCTTAAAAACACCGCTGATGAATTTTACTTAGTTGATAACGGCGAAGTTACTCAGTTTGGTTACGACCTAGACGCGTATTATCAGTGGCTGCTTAATGCTAATAAAGAAGCCGCTAAAAGCGACACCGATGACGAGCCAAAAGCCCACTCACAAGTAAACCGAAAAGAGCAAAAGCGCTTAGAGGCCGAGTTCAGAAAAGCGATTCAACCGCTTAAAAAGCAAATTGAAAAGCTTGAAAAACAATTGGATAAATTTGCTGCAGAATTAGCTGACGTTGAAGAGGCGCTCGGCGATAACACACTTTATAACGATGAAAATAAAGCTAAGCTCAAAGAGCTAATTACCAAGCAAGCCACTCTTACGCCTAAGCTTAATAATGTTGAAGAAGAGTTATTAATGGCCCTTGAAGAGATGGAACAAAAAGAACAGGCATTCGCCGATGAACTTGCTTAACAGCAACGATTTTTGGCAGTTTGCATGTCAGCTTTATAGCGAAGATGGCATGCAAGCGCGCCTGTTAGATTACCAAAACCTGCAAGGTAAAAACGTCAACCTATGCTTGTTGCTGTATTACTTAGATTCTCTCAATCTAGCTATTAACCAAACACAGCTGAGCAAGCTTGAACAATCTATTAGTGAATTTGAGCAGCAGGTATTAAAGCCTCTACGTACTACCCGCGCCTATTTAAAAACAATTCAAACCGAGATTACCGATTACGCCGCAATTCGAAAAGCACTTCTCGGCGCCGAGTTGAAGTTAGAAAAGCAGCAACAAATAATATTGATTGATGTAGTTAATAGTATGGATTTAACAGCCTGTTCAACGCCCAATAACAGCGATAAATATTTGGCATAATTTTTCACCATTATTTTCATCAGATCACTTATATTATGAATATTAGCTCGTTATATACGTGGTTACTTTAGTTTGTTTTATAAACCAAGCTGCATATCTTTGGCTTTGTATTGAAACACCTCTTCTAATGGCAAGTTAAAAACTATAGAAATTTTAAAAGCCACTTCTAGAGAGGGTGAATATTTATTTGCCTCAATTGCCATTACCGTTTGCCGAGTTACACCAATAGCATCTGCTAATTGCTTTTGCGTCATTTCATCGCGTAAAAAGCGTAATGTTCGAATAGAGTTAGTTATTACATACTCACTCATAAATATTACCCGTTCTACCTTTATAAAGCTGCGCTATATAGTTGACTATTTCGGCAATCAAAAAAGCACCTACCATGACGTGCATTGGTAAGTATGGAATATTATATTCGATAGCTGGGCCCCAGTTATTAGCTTCAATTTGATATTGAACAATAGCAACACAAATTCCCGTCTGTAATATTATGGCCTTGTATTTATAACCCACTAAATTTATTTGCTTTTCTCTCACATCAGGTGGCTGATTTAATTCATTATCACTGATAAATGAAAGTAATAAATAGCTCAATACTATAAGTATCACAGAATAAATTAACACCTGTAGCAATAAACCAGATAACCAAGAAACAGAACTAAGCTGCTGCGTACTCGCATTCATTAGGCTGTTTACATAAAAGTAAGATATGTACACGCTTACTAGTAAATCGATACTCAGCGTCAGTTCTCTAAAACTTATGCTTTGTAAAAGTTCTTTAAAGTGCTCTGAACGAGTCATATAAAGCTAACTCCAAGTAAAATATTTTTGACTTTAAAACTATAAGTTCACTCTTTAGCCATGTCAAATATATTTAACACCAGGTTTGTTTTATTTAACTTAAAACAAAGCAACGGTTATTCAAAGCTGAACTTTGCTGACCATCTTTATTATAAAAGTGATTAAAAAATCGCAGATAATTTACTAAAAAGTGCAAAATCGACTTAACTTTATTGATCAAAATCAACATCTGCATTGCCCATTTTATAATCTGTTAAATAGCTTGATCTGGATCATATCAAGCCCTGCCAAGCCAGCCTATGATTAACCCATAGACATCAGGAGGCCATTATGGACGTATTCTTTAGAGATTTTTTTAGCGACCCAGTACTATTTTTATCATTTGGATTTTTAGGCGTCGTTATTAGTTTATGCCTCTTCTTTGTGTATTTTTTCATGAAAAAAGTACACGATGCAGATATTAAAGAACAGCATTAAGCACGACGCACAAAGCGCCTTATTAGTTTACTGATTAGGCGCTTTTTATTTTTAAATATAAAAAATTTGCTACACTAGCGCTTCGTTTATTGCAAAGTGCGTAGTACAGACATGATCCCTAAGTTCAAACCCGCATGGTGGATGACCAACCGACACGTTCAAACCATAATGCCGCGTTTTTTTCGCCCTTTTCACCATACTCGCTACGAACTTGCGCAACTTGATACACCCGATGGTGACTTTATTGAGCTTGCCTGGTCACTCCCGCATAACGAAACGGCGCCGCTCGCAGTGGTACTTCATGGACTTGAAGGCAACATAAATAGTTTTTATGCCAAAGGCATGATGAAAGCATTAAAAAAGCAAGGGTTTGCAGTGGTGCTAATGCACTTTAGAAACTGCTCAACCGAAGTCAATCGCCTGCCAAGAGCCTACCATAGTGGCGACACTGCCGATTTAGCTTTTTTTATAAACCATTTAAAACAGCAATTTCCAAAGCGCCCGATTTTGGCGGTTGGCTTTTCATTGGGTGGTAATGTGCTGGCTAAATACTTAGGGGAAGAACACATTCACTGCCCGCTTAGTGCAGCCGCCGTGATATCTGCGCCCTATGATTTGTCATCATCTAGTGATGTTATTCGTAAAAGCTTAGGTAAAATTTACCAAAAATATTTGCTCGATCGGATGAAAAAGTCGATGCAACGCAAACTACCACAAATTAAACAGCAAATACCGATCACCACCGATCAGTTAATGGAAATTGACGATTTATTAGAGTTCGATAACCAGCTTACAGCACCGCTACATGGCTTTGAAAATGCGCACGACTACTACAAAAAAGCCAGTGCCATGCCGTATTTAAAAGATATTGCGACACCCACACTAATTATTCATGCCAAAGACGACCCTATGCTGTCGATTAAAGCGGTTCCAAGTAGTCAGGATGTAAGTGAGCATGTTACCCTGCGTATCTCTGAAAAAGGCGGCCACGTTGGCTTTATTAGCGGTAACAACCCATTTAAACCCGTGTTTTGGTTAGAGCAAGTGGTGCCTGATTATTTTAAGCAATGTGTATTTAATAACACCGATAAAGAGTGGCTATGATTATTCCTTTTGAACAACTTGATAAAGACACACTGTACAACCTAATTGAAAGCTACGTTTTGCGCGAAGGCACTGACTATGGCGAACAAGAGTTCAGTATTGAAAGTAAAGTAGCGCAAGTAAATCAGCAATTAAAAAGCGGCGAAGCTATGGTGTTTTTCTCTGAACTACATGAGTCGGTCACCATAATTTCTAAAAGTGAATTCAAAGCACTACAAAGTGAAGCGCAATTCGACGAGTAAACTTGTCAGACACGGCGTAAAAATAGACAATGGCTTTTTTAACTTAAAGAGCCATTATAAATGATAAAACTAAGCTCAATAGTTATTGCAATGTCGATTGCATTAACAGGTGCAGTACACGCAGAAATTACTCCCTCAGATAAAGCAATTAAGCTTGCGCACGATACCATTTTAATCGATACCCACATTGATGTACCTTACCGTATTCACGCAAAATGGACTGATGTAACTAAAGCTACTGATGGCGGCGATTTTGATTACCCTCGCGCTGTAAAAGGCGGTTTAAACGCGCCATTTATGTCGATTTATATTCCTGCTCATTTAGAGTTTGAAGGCAAAGGCAAAAGCTTTCAATTAGCGAATCAACTTATTGATGGTATGGAAGCAATTGCACAACGTGCACCTGACAAGTTTGCCATTGCCAGCTCAACAAGCGATATCGAAGCACAATTTAAGCAAGGTAAAATGTCGATTGCTATGGGCATGGAAAACGGCTCACCCATTGAAGGCGATTTAAACAACCTACAGCATTTTTTTGACCGTGGTGTGCGCTATATCACCCTTGCTCACTCGCAAAGCAACCATATTTCTGACTCATCATACGATATTCGTCGCAAGTGGAAAGGCCTAAGCCCATTTGGTAAAGAGCTAGTAAAAGAGATGAATAACATCGGCATGCTGATTGATGTGTCGCATATTTCGGACGATGCGTTTTATCAAGTGATGGAACTGTCTAACACCCCTGTGATTGCATCACACTCATCACTACGTAAATACACACCAGGTTTTGAGCGTAATATGAATGACGACATGTTATTAGCTCTTAAAAAGAACGGTGGTGTTATTCAAATTAACTTTGGTTCAAGCTTTGTTACTGCTAAAGCAGGTACGTGGGGCAAACAGTTAAAAAGTAAAAAAGAAGCGGTAAAAAAAGATGGTACTAAGTTAAGTAAAGATTTTGATGCGATGTACCGCGCTAAAAACCCTTACCCATTTGCAAGCTTAGAGCAAGTGCTTGATCATATTGATCACGTTGTGAAGTTAATTGGTATAGAGCATGTTGGTATTGGCTCTGATTACGACGGCGTAGGTGACTCACTGCCTATCGGCTTAAAAGATGTGTCTAGCTACCCAAACCTTGTACAAGGCTTAATGGATAGAGGCTACAGCGATAGCGATATTAAAAAGATTTTAAGCGGCAATACGCTAAGAGTGTGGAAGCAAGCTGAGCAATACGCAAAATCTCATTAAGCTTTACGCGCTAGGCTTAGGTCTAGCGCTTATAGCCACTTTAAACACCGTATTTCGCCACTCACGCCCGCATTCTTAATTAACCCGTATATTTAACCCTCATTTAACACACTTTTTAACAGACTTATATTTCGAAAACAGATAAATTACCCATTTTAGAGGCTGATTATTTTATGACTATAAACAAAGGAACTATTGCGATTGCTATAGCAACACTTGCCTTGGTAATTTCATGCTACGGAACATTTTTTAAAGATCAGGCCAGTTCGCTTAATAAACCCAACCAGCAACAGCTAAGCTCCACAGTTTCTATTAGTACTCCTGCAGAATACCAGCAATCAAATGAAACCCTAATTGACGAACTAAGCAAGAAAGTAAGTTCGCTACAACGCAAAATAGCAAACTTAAAACTGCACGCTAATGACTCTTATCAAGAACAAGATACCGACGAATTTAAGGAGCTTGTTCTTGACGTACTAGAGGAAAAACAGCAGCAAGAAGATGAAAAACGACGTGAGCAAAATCCTCTTTATAGCTTTTATGCAGATTTACCAGAAGACTATGATTTAAGGATCAAATCAGAACCTGATTATGCTAAACAAATAAACTCTCAATTAAGAGAGCAAACTTTAGATCCAAGCATCTCTGATTTAAATAGGTTAGCTGCACTGAGCCAACTGCAAATGAATATGTATATTCTAAATAAATCTACTATGCCTGAGTATGACTATGAAGTAGTAGGTAACATTTTAAATTTAGCGAACAACAGTAGTAACGAAAAATTTAAAATTCAAGCTGTTGAGCTATCAACTCAAACACCGGTACTTGATTACCGCCTTGCAGAGCAATTTACAAACTTGTTAGAGCAAGACACGAATGATTATATCCGTCGCTTAGCTGCACAAGGGTTGATGGCGCAATACTACCAAGCTCAAAATAAACAAGATGGCTATACAAAGCAAATGGCGCAACATCTACTTTCAGTTTATGACAATACCTCTGACAATGCAGTCAGGGCAACGCTTGACGAAATGATGGGTAACCAAGACATGCTTGATGAATTACGTAAGAATGCTGGTTACTAACTAATTAAGTCCATACTCCTACTTTGTTACAGCAATAACATTAATAATTACACTTTACCTCAGAAATAAAAAAACCGAGACTGAGCTCGGGTTTTATTAATGCTTAATGCATTACAACTAATGATTACTCTACGATAGTTGCTACAAAGCGTCTACTCCTAAGGTAAGAGCGCCACCTTCATGCTTTATCCTCTGAGTTCGATAAAACTCAACCCATGCTACGATGATCAAATTAATACCGCTTTGCTCTGCCTGAAGCCTCGCACCTAATACCTGAAACCTGTATTTTTCTTGAGACATTAAAAAGCCCGACGCTAAGCTTGGTTTTTTTCGTATTAATTAGCTAGGTTAATTATTACTCGTTGAACGTTGCTACAAAGCGCCTACCCCTATGGTAAGAGCGCCACCTTCACATGAAGTAAATTGCAGACATTAAAAAACCCGAGGCTAAGCTCGGGTTTTTTCGTATTAATTAGCTAGGCTAATTATTACTCTACGATAGTTGCTACAACACCAGCACCTACAGTACGGCCACCTTCACGGATAGCGAAACGAAGACCTTCGTCCATCGCGATTGGCGCGATTAGCGTTACTGTCATCTTAACGTTATCACCAGGCATTACCATTTCTACGCCTTCTGGTAACTGTACGTCACCTGTTACGTCAGTTGTACGGAAGTAGAACTGTGGACGGTAACCTTTGAAGAATGGAGTATGACGACCACCTTCATCTTTCGAAAGTACGTATACTTCTGAAGTGAATGTAGTGTGTGGCTTGATTGAACCAGGCTTAGCTAGTACTTGACCACGTTCAACGTCTTCACGCTTGGTACCACGTAAAAGTGCACCAATGTTCTCACCAGCACGACCTTCGTCAAGAAGCTTACGGAACATTTCAACACCAGTACAAGTAGACTTAGTCGTCTCTTTGATACCAACGATTTCAACTTCGTCATTCACGTTGATGATACCAGCTTCAACACGGCCAGTTACAACAGTACCACGACCTTGGATTGAGAAAACGTCTTCGATAGGCATGATGAATGGCTTATCGATGTCACGCTCTGGCTCTGGAATGTAAGAATCTAGTGCTTCTGCAAGCTCTACGATTTTAGCTTCCCATTGCTCTTCGCCTTCAAGTGCTTTAAGTGCAGAACCTTGAATTAGTGGTAAGTCATCACCAGGGAAGTCGTATTCAGAAAGAAGTTCACGAACTTCCATTTCTACTAGCTCAAGTAGCTCTTCATCATCAACCATGTCACATTTGTTCATGAACACAACGATGTAAGGAACGCCAACTTGGCGAGAAAGTAGGATGTGCTCACGAGTTTGTGGCATAGGACCGTCAGTCGCAGCAACTACTAAGATAGCGCCGTCCATTTGAGCAGCACCAGTGATCATGTTTTTAACATAATCGGCGTGACCAGGACAATCTACGTGTGCGTAGTGACGAGTTGGTGTGTCGTACTCAACGTGTGAAGTTGAGATTGTGATACCACGCTCGCGCTCTTCTGGAGCGTTATCGATTGATGCGAAATCTTTAGCAACACCGCCGTATACTTTTGCAAGTACGTTAGTGATTGCTGCAGTTAGTGTAGTTTTACCGTGGTCAACGTGGCCGATTGTACCAACGTTTACGTGCGGTTTTACGCGTTCAAACTTTTCTTTTGCCATGACGGAACCTATCAGTTTTGTGTATCTAGATTACATATGAAAATAATCCACCATAGGTAGATTAAGTTAATTTTTTCAAATTTCAAATAGTTTTTTCTGACAGATAAAGGAAGTGTTTAAGGCGATTCGATTGACTGGTGCTGATAGGCAGATTTGAACTGCCGACCTCACCCTTACCAAGGGTGCGCTCTACCAACTGAGCTATATCAGCATCATCAAATTGGAGCGGGCAGCGGGAATCGAACCCGCATCATCAGCTTGGAAGGCTGAGGTAATAGCCATTATACGATGCCCGCTTTAAGGAACCTGTTCTTAAACTACCTCTAACCGTCTAGAATAAAGTGGTGGAGGGAGCTGGATTCGAACCAGCGAAGGCTGAGCCGTCAGATTTACAGTCTGATCCCTTTGGCCGCTCGGGAACCCCTCCACGATAATTCTTTACTAAGCACTTCCGGTAAAAGGAAAGTGGTGCCGACTAACCGAGTCGAACGGTTGACCTACTGATTACAAGTCAGTTGCTCTACCAGCTGAGCTAAGTCGGCACTGCTTTAGTACGGGGCGAGATTCTAGAGTAAGGTTTATTGGGATGCAACCAAAAAATTAAAAAAAATGTGATTTAATGCTTCAAACGCTCACTATTCGCGCAAAAAGCTGTTTTTTTGTTGTTTTTAACTCTTTTTAGCTAGCTCGTACCAGTAATTTAAGCCTTTCATTACTAGCATTGGGTCGAAAATACTCTGTGAAAAATGCCCTTGTAATAGCTGACCATAACCACCAGCAAAAATTAAGAGGCTATTTTTTGTATTTAAATGCAGCCTTGCTTGCTCAATTGCGCCAATAGTTGCCACTAAAGCACCATTTTTTAATCCGTTAGGAGTGTTTTTGCCAAGCTCATTAGCAAATGGCGTGTTTTCATCATCAAATACGCGCTGAGTATTTTGAGTGAGTGATGAGGTCATTAAATCAAGCCCTGGTAATATCCAACCACCTAAGTGCTGCCCATCATTATTGAGAACGTCTATGGTGGTAGCCGTGCCAGCATCAACAACAATAGCAGCCATATTAGGGTAAAGCGTATAACCGCTAATAAGTGCCAACCATCTATCTATACCCAAATTACCTACTTGCTGATACGCGCAGCGTAACCCACTAAGCTCACTACTAACCGTAGCCTCAAAACAATCAATATTATACGTTTTGGCTTGCGCTAATAATTGTTTAAGTAACTCGCTACGACCAACACAAGCGTAAATAACAACCGTAATTTGCTGCCATGAAATATTATTAATATCACATGGCTGTATTTGCCCGTTTTCCCACAATACGGCTTTGAGTGAAGTATTACCTACATCAATTAACAATCTCATGCTTGCGCCTTTCTTAATGAAATCTCGCCGCCATAATAACTTTTTACTTCGCCGTCTTGGCGAATACGTACACCACCGTGCGCATCTATACCTTCACAAATGCCACGCCAACTACGATGCCCAGTATTAAGCTCTACCTGCTCGCCTGCAAACGCATTTAATGCATTCCATTGTTGATACATAGTTTGTAAGCCGTTCTCGCGATATTGCGCTAAGCGCTGCTCTAACCAATAAGTTAATGAAGCTACTAATTGATTTTTATCTAGCTGCTGGGTGTGCTGACTTAAATCAGTCCATGCTTGGTCAATGTGCTGACTGGCACTTTGTGGCATATTTAAATTAATACCAATTCCTATCACCAACTGACACGGTCCTTGTGGTTGCCCGTCTAATTCAACTAATACGCCAGCGAGCTTTTGTTTGTTTATGTAAATGTCGTTTGGCCACTTTAACTCTACATCAATACCATAAAGTGCTTTTATCGCATCATACACCGCTAAACCAACAGCAATCGATACACCCATAGCGGCTTGTAAACCATCATCTAATCGCCAAAAATAGCTGTAGTATAAGTTGGCACCAAATGGCGATTGCCATACACGCCCTCGACGCCCCCGACCTGCTTGCTGCATTTCGGCAACGATTACCGTGCCCGACTGAAGTGGTGTTTTAGCCTGAATGCGGCGCATTAGTTCGCTGTTGGTTGAATCAATGAGCGGCTGCACTTCAATATTAGCGATATTTTGCCCTAACTCAGCATAAAGCTGTTGTATTTTTTCCTGATTAAGTAACCCTACTTGGTTATTTAAGCAATAGCCTTTGCCTGTAACTTTAAATACATCTAAGCCCATAGCTTGTAGGCTTTGAATGTGTTTACTAACAGCGGCACGACTAATTCCTAATTCCTCTCCTAAAGCTTGCCCAGAGACAAACCCGCCTTTATTAAGCGCATTTAAAATAGCCAGCTTGTTTCCATCAGGTGCTTTCATGCTGATTGCTCCAAAGAGATATGGCATTCATTGTGTTGATCAATTAACCGCACTTCGTGTTCTAAGCTTATGTTATAGCGCGCTAAAACAGTGTTTTGAATATGGGTGATCATGCTGATCAAATCATCCCCTGTACTGTGACCATGGTTAACGAGCACCAAAGCTTGCTGCTGATGCACTTCAATACCGGCAATCTTATATCCCTTTAACCCCGCTTGTTCTATTAACCACCCCGCTGCGACTTTATGATGACCGGCTCCGTGTGGGTAATGAGGTAACTCAGGAAACTGCGCAAGTAACGGCACTAACGCAGCATTCGTAATAATTGGGTTTTTAAAAAAACTCCCAGCATTAGCTAGTTTATAAGGGTCTGGGAGTTTGCTATTGCGTGTTTGTATCACCTGCTCACATACTTGCTGTGGCGTCGGATTTTTTAGTTGTTGAAGCGGCCCATAACTGAGTACTGGTTGCCATATTTTTGGCAGTTTAAAGTGCACTTGGGTGATCACCGCTTTATTTTTTAACGCGTGTTTAAAAACCGATTCACGATAAGCAAAGTGGCATTGCTGATTAGTTAAAGATTTGAAGCAGTTGCTATTAATATCAAAATAGTCAACAGCTTCTATAAATTGTGCTATTTCTACACCGTAGGCACCAATATTTTGCACTGGCGCAGCACCGACTGTGCCAGGTATGAGTGCTAAATTTTCAAACCCTGCTATGCTTTGCTCAAGCAAGTAAGTCACTAATTGATGCCAATTTTCACCGGCAGCCGCACTGACTAAAAAATCATTTTCCCGTTCAGTAATATTAATTCCTTGGGTCGCCATTTTAATAACCGTGCCAGCATAATCATTTAAAAAAATGGTATTACTGCCCTCCCCTAACAGACAAAAAGGCGCGTTAAAGCTCTGAGTTTGAAGCTGCGCTGAGTCGGTGATCTCAATAAAATTTTGGCATTGGCTACTTAATGCAAATGTATGTAGGGGTTGTAATGAGTGCGCCACAAGGGTCCTAAGGGTACCAGTAATTAATCGCTCTAGTTTAACTCATCGTCGCAAATTGCGCATCAGCTTGTAAAAATTGTTCAACCCACTGTGGCAATCATGTTATAAAACGGGTACTTTTTTATTTGTACTCAAGGTAATTATGAAAATCAAACCTCTTTTTTTAAGCCTCGCTATGGCCGGTATGTGCTCGCAAGCAATGGCTAGCGCTATTGATCAAAATTCCTACGCCAACCTTGATGATGTTATCACCACGCATTTAAACCTTGATTTAGACATCGACTTTGCCGACAAGCAATTAGAAGGTTTTGTTGAGCATACGCTACAATGGCAAAACGCGAAAAGCACAAAGCTAGTACTTGATACCCGCGATCTTGATATTGATAAAGTGATGTATCAAACAGCCAATGGCAATTGGCATAAAGCCAGTTTTAACCTTGCTAATCGCGACGATGTTAAAGGCTCAAAACTAACCATTACATTTAAAAGCCAAGCTGAAAAAGTCCGTATTTACTACAACAGTCGCCCAGAAGCGTCGGGCTTACAGTGGTTAACGCCAGAGCAAACAGCCAGTAAAACGCACCCGTTTATGTATAGTCAATCGCAAGCGATACATGCACGTAGTTGGATCCCTGTGCAAGATACACCGGCAATGCGTGTGACTTATTCTGCACGTATTCATACCCCTGAAGATGTGCGTGCGGTAATGAGTGCCGATAATAAAGATGCCCTTTATAAAGACGGTGATTACCACTTCAATATGCCACAAGCAATTTCGCCTTACTTAATTGCGATTGGTGCTGGTAACTTAGAATTTAAAGCGATGTCTAAACAAACCGGTATTTTTGCTGAACCGACTATTTTGGATGCCTCAGTTGCTGAATTTAATGACACCCAAGCGATGATCGACAAAACCAATGCGATGTATGGTGAATATGCTTGGGGTCGCTATGACTTACTTATGCTACCGCCTAGCTTCCCTTTTGGTGGCATGGAAAACCCGCGTCTATCATTTATTACCCCAACCGTTGTTGCTGGCGATAAAAGCCTCGTTAACCTGATTGCACATGAGCTTGCTCACTCTTGGTCTGGTAACCTAGTAACCAATGCCACATGGGAAGACTTATGGTTAAACGAAGGATTTACCTCTTACGTTGAAAACCGCATTATGGAAGAAGTATTTGGTCGCGACCGTGCAGTAATGGAGCAAGCGCTTGATGCAGCTGGCCTACGTGCGCAACTTAAAACCATTGATGCACCAGACACTCGCCTTAATTTAAAACTTAATGGCCGCGATCCGGATGATGCGTTTAGCTCAGTGCCTTACACAAAGGGTCAGCTATTTTTAATCTACCTAGAAGAAAAATATGGCCGTGATAAGTTTGATGACTTTGTTAAAACTTACTTTAATGAATTTGCGTTTAAATCGCTAACCACTGCGCAATTTGTGACTTACATCAAAGCTAACTTAATTGAAAAGTACCCTGGTGTAGTGAGCATGGATAAAGTGAACGAGTGGATTTTTGAGCCTGGTTTACCAAGTGATGCACCTAACCCTACCTCTGATGCGTTCGATAAAGTAGATGCTGCAACACAAGCATGGTTAAAGGGGGATACAACTGCCGCACAATTACCTACTGCAAATTGGACAGTGCATGAGTGGCTGCACTTTTTAAATAACCTACCGCGCGATTTAAGCATTGAAAAAATGACTGAATTAGACGGCGAGTTTAACTTAACCCAATCAACTAACGCAGAACGCGCATTTGCATGGTACATGCTAGCAGTGGGTAACGGTTACCAACCGATTTACCCTGCGCTTGATAAACACTTATCGGGTATTGGTCGTCGTAAGCTAATAGTGCCACTTTACAAAGCACTTATTACACATGGTAAAAAAGACTGGGCACAAAGCGTGTACTTAAAAGCACGTCCGGGTTATCACCCACTTGCACAAGGTACCATTGACGCGTTATTTGAATAAATAATAGCGTTACCAATAAACTAAAAAGGGCCAATTTGGCCCTTTTTTAATGCTTAATTATTTTGTTACTTTATCTAAAAAAGCCTGCCTTTCAGCGAGCGTTGCTTGTTGCCACCAAAAGTCGAGCATATTTGCCGCACTTGGCATGCCTTTTCCATTAATTGGCGTAATCGGTTTTATGGGACGACTCGGTTTTTGCGGGCCCGCTGGGATTGCTGTTGTTTGCTGTTTAAACTGTGCGCTTTGAACTTGTCGTTCGGCAATAATATTTAATGGCTTAGCTAAGGTGCTGCCTTTTGCTTTTAAACTCACTTGCGGTGCCTCAGCAAATACTTTTGCCGCTACCGCATTTTCAGCACGATTAAATACTAAGGTGTAATCTTTACCCGCTTCAATGGTTACATTCACCCAAAAAGGTTCTGATTCAATCACTTCATGATCGTCATAACCTAAGTCATATAAATCTGTGTATTTAAGTTTTAGCTGATAAGTACCCGGTGCTAATTCAACATCATCAACACGACTAAAAAGCGAACTTTCAATTATTCGTTCACCCACTTGCAAAGGAACAAATTCCTCAGGAAAGTGAATATTTTCTGCCAAACTCGATGCACTCACTAAGAGCGCCGCTACACTGCCTAATAATATTGATTTACGCATAATTACTCCTTTAGTTGATTTCAGTTTGACACTGCTAGCAAAATTTGTCATTAGTGACACATATATTAATCAAATAAATTAGAGTCATCATTATGAGCCAAGAGACTATTTTTACTAAAATTATTAATCGCGAAATTCCAGCAGATATTATTTACGAAGACGATGACACGCTAGCGTTTAAAGACATTAATCCTCAAGCGCCATTTCATGTATTAATTATTCCCAAGCAACCAATTGCCACTATAAATGATATAAATAATGAAAACTCACATTTAGTTGGTAATTTATACACGGTCGCCGCAAAACTGGCCAAGCAACACAACTTTAGCGATGACGGCTACCGCGTTGTGATGAACTGTAATGAACATGGTGGCCAAACTGTGTATCACATACATTTACATATGCTCGCAGGTAAAGAAATGGGCTGGCCTCCATACCAAGAAACTAAAAAAACGGCGCTATAGTGCTTAGTTAAATCTTAGATTAGTTTAAAAAAATCAAAAATACGGCGTTTTTCTTACTACACGAAAAAAAACAATTACTTATTTGCAACATTTTATGTTTAAATAATCGGAAATCGCACCTTTTCTCCAGTGAAATAATGATTTTCTAATACAAAAGGTGTGTAGGGATTGTGGTAAAATTAATTAGCCAGCTTTATAAAAGAGTAAAAAAACATGAGCAGTTCAGCCTTTTTGTTGTTAGATGAAGAACCAATTAACACTATTGGTATTAACGTTTTAGAGCCATTGTTAAAAACGCAAGGCCTTGACGTAACTACGGGTACAAATATTTTAGATGTTCCGGTAGGTACTCGCTTATTGTTCATTGAAACATCAAGTAAAGACGCATGGACAAAGCTAAAAGAGCAACTCGTTAATTTACGCATCAAGTGCGATATTGTGTTGTTCAATTTAGATGAAAACCCAGAGCTTGCTAATCGCGCATTACTTAGCGGTATTCGTGGTGTATTTTACACCACAGATAATGCCGATGTACTCATGAAAGGGATTCGTTTATTACTCGAAGATCAGCTTTGGTATCGTCGTGACATTATGTGTAATGCGCTTAACCGCATGCTGCAATTTAATAAAGATGCGCTGCATAAGCTAACTGATGGTGATATTGAACCAATAAAGCTAACGAAGCGTGAAAAAGCAATTATCTCGTTAATGAGTAATGGCTCTAAAAATAAAGAAATTGCTGAAGAGTTAAGTATTAGCCCGCATACGGTAAAAACTCATTTATACAGTGCATTTAGAAAAACTAAATGTCGCAACCGTATTGAATTACTTTCTTGGGCACAACAAAACATTCCTGACGAAATTCGTTAACGTTTGTTTGAATAAATACCATACAGGCACTTTAAGTGCCTGTTTTTATATCTTCTTTAAAAAACGCTGTTGGGGTCTTAATGCTCGACTCATTTACGCTTTATTTTGCCAGTATCGCCGTTATAACAGTGATGACGCTACTGAACTTTTTAACCTGGCGTACCAATAAGCATGTTCCCGGCACGTTACTTTATATTTTCTATCCTTTACTGCTATTAGCTGCCATTGTTAGTTTTGCGCTAATAAGCAAAATTCCTGATCAGATTGCCATTACCCTTGCTAATAACATGATGTTTTTAGCCTCTATTGTGCATTGTTTGTCACTGAGTCAATTTTTAAATTATCATGGTCGTGGCCTTAAGTTTGTTTGCCTATTTACAGCGCTCAGCGCTTTGCTGCTTGTTTATTTCACATTTTTACAGCCCTCAATGCGCTCACGGGTATATATTTCTGATTTGCAGCATATTGTAGAGGCCACTTTTTTATTATTTATATTTATAAAATATGCGCGAAAACCCTATCCTAACGCCAGTATTGTTTACATAATTATTTTAACTTTAGTTGCAGCAAGTTTTATTACCCGAAGCCTATTTATGGATGACATTGCACAACAGGATGCCATTTTAAATTCATGGTTTAACTCACTGTTATTTTTAAATAGTGTTATTGCCCCCATGTTCTATGCTGCAGGTATGGCGTTGTTATGTAATGAGCGCAGGGAATTACGACTTAATAAACTCACCGAAAAAGCTCATAAAGATTTAGAAATTCGCGGACTGTTTTTATCCACCATCAGTCATGAAATACGCACACCACTAAACGGCATATTAGGCAGTGCACAACTGGTATTAAATCAAACCAGCGACAGCCGTAACAAAGCCTATTGTGAGGCCATTATCAACTCAGCTGAGTCACTCAACTTACTGGTAGATAAAGTGCTGGAATATGCAAGCTTAGATCAGCACGACGAAGCCCTGTACGAAGAAGACATAGAGTTTAAAACGTGGCTGCAAAACTTATGTTTGCTGTTAAGCCCTCTGGCCGAACAAAAACAACTTAAATTTGAGCTCGCCTGTAATATCCCCGACAAAGCCTGTTACTACTGCGACCAACAAAAACTCAGACAAATTATTATTAACCTTGTAGGTAATGCGATTAAATTTACCGATACGGGGATGGTAAAAGTACAAATAGACTTAATTAATGAAACCCAGCTAGATCATACCCTTAAAGTAAGCGTACTCGATTCAGGTCCCGGTATTGAAAAAGATGAAATTGATTATTTAACTGAGCCCTACATTCAAAGCAGTGCCGGTAAAGAAAAAGGCGGAACAGGCCTAGGACTAGCTATAACCAGTCGCCTTCTCGATAAAATTAATAGCCAGCTAGAAATTACCAGTGAGCTGGGAGTAGGCAGTGTCTTTAGCTTTAACATGACGTTAGCTATTGGTGAGCTTAGCCTTGTAGAGCAACGCCACCAAAGTAAGGATTATTTAACTGGGCTTGATGTGTTACTTGTTGAAGATTTAGATTTAAACCAAAAAATAGCTGTTGAATTTATGGCTGACGACGAGCATAAAATTAAGCTCGCTAAAGATGGCAAAAGTGCGATTGAGTTGATGAAAAAATACCACTTTGATGTGGTGCTACTTGATATGAACTTACCCGATTTAACAGGGCAACAGGTACTAAAAACTCTCAAACGGGTGGAGCATAAAAATCAGCGAACGCCAGTGCTGGCCTTTACTGCCAGTTTGAGCCCTGATGAAATAAAAGAATACTTAGCACTGGGTATTAAAGACATTGTTGGCAAGCCATTAAAGCAAGAGAAACTACGCCAAGCACTGAGTGATTCACAGTCAACACAAACAGCTAATATTGCCGTCGAGCTGGTTGATACGTTATACGATGAAACCGCAACAGAGACCCTTACAAGCTCTTTTAGTATTGATGAAGTGTCTTCTATCTATAATGAATTTATTCTTTCTGCTCGTAATAAGCTGAGCCGTTGCCAAGCTTTATTAGAGCAAGACCCCGAGCAATGCATTAAGTTATTACATCGCCAAGCCAGCACCGCTATGCAACTTGGTTTTAATAGCTATGGACTGGCACTGAAAAAAATAGAACGGCGCTTACTTGATAAAAAGCCATTAAATAACTCATTAAATGAAGCCAGCACACTGTGGCAACACAGTTTAGAAGCGTATTTGAAGTATGTGCGGCAAGGACTAGGGTAAAACGGCTACAGGCTATCAAGTTTTACTACAGTGACAAATAATCAAGTATTTTCACTATTTATACTGTTATTTTCTGCCGTATATATCGTCAAATCGCTCTATATCGCTTTCATCTAAAATGGCACCCGTTTGAACTTCAATAACAACTAAGGGCTCGAGCTGATTATTCGCTAAACTGTGCAGCTGTTTTGCTGCAATATAACAAGATTGGTCGTGGGTCAGCGTTAAGCTTTGCTGATCAATACATATATCTGCAGTGCCCGACACCACAACCCAATGCTCAGCGCGATGCTGATGACGCTGCGTTGAGAGCCTAGCCCCACTATTAACGGTTATTTTTTTTACTTTAAAACCGATACTTTCTACCAGCGTACGATAATTTCCCCAAGGGCGGTAAACCACCTGATGGTGTGTCAGTTTGTTATTATGTGTTGTTGCCAATTGCTTGAGTAATAACGGGAGGGCATCAAGCGCATTTTGATCAGCAATTAAAGTGGCGTCGTGGGTATGAATAACCGCTAAATCGCTTACCCCTAACGTCGCTATTGTGTGTCTATCTTCGCTAATAACTAAGTTGTTACTACTGTTTTGGGCGATATGTTCTTGGTGTGGGCTATTACCCTGTGGCTCTTTTTTACTTAGCGCTGCCAGTGCAGAAAAACTACCCACATCGCTCCAATTTAATGCAACGGGCATTACCACCACATTATTACTACGCTCTAAAATAGCATAATCAATCGAGTCACTTGGGCAAGATTCAAGTGCATGAGTATTTGCTCTTGTAAACGCTAAGTCTTGTTTAAAATCAGTGGCACTAGCAGCACTTTTAGCTATTTTTGGCGCAAAGCGTTCCAGCTCTTTTAGATATGCAGCGGGAGTAAATAAAAACATGCCACTGTTCCAACTATAACCGCCCTCAGTTAAATAGGTTGATGCAGTTGCTAAATCAGGTTTTTCTTTAAACTGGTCTACCTCAAAGCAAGCAGTACCTATAATTGCTGTGCCCTGTTTGATATAGCCATAACCGGTATGCGGCTCTGTTGGCGTAATTGAAAATGTAACTAATTTACCTTGCTCAGCCAGTGTCACCGCATCAGATAACTGAGCAGTTAATGGCGTAAAATCTTCAATATAATGATCGGCAGGCATCACCAACAAAGGACCTGTAATATTATTTTTTAATGCATAGTGCGCGGCAAGGGCAATGGCTGGTGCGGTATTTTTGCCTTCTGGCTCAAGTACTATGGCATTGGGCTTTGCAAATGCTGCCTGCTGCGCGGCAATAAATCGATGCTGCTCATTACAGACCAAAATAGCGGGATTAAAGTCCTCAGTTGCAACACGCACTAACGTGCTTTGCAATAACGACTGCTGGTTTTTATTATCAAGCAAAGATAAAAACTGCTTTGGCATTGCTTGGCGCGACAGCGGCCAAAGCCGTGTGCCAATACCGCCAGCTAAAATTACCGGTGTAACAAGGGTTGTATTCATAAAGCCGCCAATAAAAATATCAGCGGCTATTTTAGCACTTTATCGGCTGGGCGCTAATTTATACCAATGTAAAAGCATCGGCATCTAAATGTGCCGGAAATTTAGCTCTAAACTCATCAAGCGGCGCTTTATTTAATGTGATTGTTAGTAGTGCTTGCTGGTCGTCATTCGCTTTAATCAGTGGCTCACCTTTAAAGTCATACACTGAAGTTCCACCACTGTGGGCAATACCATTGCCATCTTCACCAACCCGGTTTACGCCAACCACGTAGCATAGGTTTTCCATTGCTCGTGCCATTAGCAAGGTATCCCACACATTGCGCCTTGCCGCTGGCCAATTAGCAATATTTATCATCACATCGTAGTCATTGTTATTGCGCTGAAACACCGGAAACCGTAAGTCGTAGCATACTTGTGGCAATATTTTAAACCCATTGAGTTCAAACACTTCACGCGTTTGTCCTGCCACTACAAACTCGCCTTCGTTACCTAAACAAAATAAGTGCCGTTTATCGTAATAGCTCACTTCTCCATTTGGTTGTACCCAGTAAAACCGATTCGCTTTTTTACTTCCTTGGGTTACCAATACCGAGCCTGCAATTACCGCATTATAGTGCTTCGCCTGTGCCTTGAGCCAACTCAGTACTGAGCCATTTTCAGCGTCGCCACAGTCAAGGTTAACCGCAAATCCAGTGGCAAAGGTTTCAGGTAGTACAATTAAATCAGGTTGATTGGTGATGTTAGCAAGCTGTTTTTCAAACATATCTAAATTGGCTTTTTTATCGAGCCAATGCAGCGAGCTTTGTAATAATGCTAAGGTTAAAGTCGACATAAAATATGTGCCGCCTCTATTAAGGTTTGATCATTTTTAGCAAAACATAAACGAATAACTTTATCATTGCTTGGTTGCTGATAAAACACGCTCAGTGGAATGGCTACAACGCCTGCTTGTTCTGCTAACCATTGGCAAAATTCTACGTCATTTAAATCCGATACATCACTGTAATCAAGCAGTAAAAAGTAGGTGCCTTCACTTGGTAAAATGCTAAAGCGGCTATCTTGTAGAGCATTACTGAGCACATCGCGTTTTTGTTGATAAAACTCACTTAGCGCATCCACATGCTCACCTTGCTGTTCTAACATATCGGCGAGTGCATGTTGCGCAGGCGTGAAGCTTGAAAAAGTCACATATTGGTGAATTTTACGAAACTCGACCGCAAGTGTAGCGGGTGCGATGCAGTAACCCATTTTCCAACCAGTGCTATGAAAAGTCTTGCCAAAGCTTGAGATCACAAAGCTGCGAGCAAACAATTCCTCATCTCGTAACACACTTAAATGTGGTTGCTTATCAAAAGTAATATGCTCGTATACTTCATCACTTATCAGGTATAAATCATGCTCGATGACTAAGGCTTTTAGGGCATTAATATCGTGCTGTTTTAACGTTTTACCACTTGGGTTATGTGGAGTGTTGATAATAATAGCCCGCGTTTTGCTATTAATAGCCGCAGCCACCGTTTGCCAGTCAATTATATAACTCGGAGCATGCAGAGAAATATTAACTGACTTACCACCGGCCAATTCAATCGCAGGCTGGTAAGAGTCATAAGCAGGGTCAAATACAATGACTTCATCACCTTCGCGCACTAGCGCTTGAATGGCAACAAACAGCGCCTCGGTTGCCCCTGAGGTTACCGTTACTTGCTGCGCGGCATCTATTTCAACCGCATATTTTCGTTTTGCTAACTGGGCAATTTGTTGCTGCAGGCGCGGTACACCAGATGAAGGTGAATATTGATTAACTCCTTCAAGCACATAATGATTAAGCTGTTTTTTAAGTAGCTCAGGTGCATCAAACTCAGGAAAACCCTGCGATAAATTAATCGCTTCGAATTGATTTGCTAAAGCAGTCATTTGACTAAAAATACTGGTGCCTAAATTTGGCAATTTACTTTCAAACACTTGTTACCCTTAATGATGGTTTTACGCCCAAAGCGATGCTATCATTGCTTAAAACAGAAGTATAGCCGTCTAAAACAAATAGCTTTATGCCCATTAGTGAGGAATGTATGCAAAACAATACCGCTATTTCAGAACTTATTGAAGCCGGAAAATGGGTCAGTCAAAAAGGTTGGGTACCCGCAACAGGTGGAAACTTTTCAGCTCGCACCAGTACGGGCTTTGTAGTCACAGCCAGTGGCCAGGACAAAGGCGCGTTAATGCCTGAGCATTTTCTACAATTAAATCATTTAGGTGAGCGTGTTGCAGGGGCAATAAAACCCTCAGCCGAAACACAACTGCATTTGAGCTTGTATCAACTTATTCCTGACGCGCAATATGTTTTGCATACTCACTCGGTAGCGGCAACTGTACTTTCAAATATTATTCAACGCCATCAGCTTGAACTAACCGGCTACGAGATGCAAAAAGCGCTCAGCGGTATTACATCGCACTTAGAATCACTGGCCATCCCTATTTTCGATAACGATCAAGATATAGACCGTTTAAGCCTACTTGTGAGCGACCATCACTTACACTCACCAATTAAGCATGCCGTATTGATCAGAGGTCATGGTTTATATGCTGTTGGCCGTAACATTGATGAAGTTCGCCGCCATTTAGAGGCATTAGAGTTTTTATTTAGTTGCGAGCTAGAACGCTTAAAAATAACAGGAACCGCACTATGATCAAAGCATTGCTAACTGATATTGAAGGCACTATTACGCGTATTTCGTTTGTAAAAGATGTGCTATTTCCTTATGCCGCACAACAACTGCCTGCATTTGTGCGCAGTCACACAGAGCATCCTGAAGTAGCAGAACAAATTAGCGCTGTAAAAGCTGAAATTAACGAGCCTAATGCCGATATCGACACCGTTATTAGCACTTTACTTACTTGGATTGAAGAAGATAAAAAAATAACGCCACTTAAGCAATTACAAGGTTTAATTTGGCAAACAGGCTATGAAAACGGTGATTTTACTGGTCACTTATACCCAGATGCTTATCAATTTTTACAACAACAAAAGCAAGCTGGCCAACAGTTATACGTTTATTCGTCGGGCTCTGTGAAAGCACAGCATTTAATTTTTCAGTATTCTGACTTTGGCGATATTCGCCCACTATTTAGTGATTACTTTGACACCAAAGTAGGCGCCAAACAAGTGCCAAGCGCCTATGAAAACATAATAACGCAATTGCCTTTTAACCCAGACGAAGTATTGTTTTTAAGTGATGTAGTTGCAGAGCTTGATGCTGCAAAAACCGCTGGGCTTAAAACTTTACATTTAATTCGTGATGGGCAAGAAAGCTCATCAAAGCACAGCTACATTAACGATTTTAGCCAATTTAAAGCGGAGCATTTAGCATGAGCCAACTCACTATTTTTGCAGATTCTGACGCCACTAATGCACTGCTGACCAGTAACGATGTTCAAAATATTGCCGCTGAACTTGCTAAGGTTAATGTGCGTTTTGAGCAATGGCAGGCAAATACCGAGATCACTGAAAGCACCAGTAATAATGATATTTTAACTGCCTACAGCGGCGATATTGAACGCTTAAAACAGCAAGGCGGCTATCAAACTGTTGACGTTATATCACTAGCTAAAGGCAACCCTGATGCTTCAGAATTACGCAAAAAGTTTTTATTTGAACACACTCACAGCGAAGACGAAGTGCGCTTTTTTGTAAAAGGCCAAGGGTTATTTTGCTTACACATTGGCAGTAAAGTGTACCAAGTACTTTGCCAACAAGGCGATTTGATCTCAGTACCTGAACTGACACCTCATTGGTTTGATATGGGTAGCGACCCAGAATTTACCGCTATTCGTCTATTTAACAATACACAAGGTTGGGTAGCACAAAGCACGGAATCACCGATTGCAGAGCAATTTCCATTATTACCGTAATTTAATCATTCAAAACCCTGGTCCACACTAATAAACATAACGCGGACCAAACGCATCACAAAATTACTTCAGCTTTAAGAGTACGCCATTTTCTACCTGACTCTGGTTATAAACACCGGTATCTAACACCCACCCAGTAACCAACTTTGCGGGTGTTACGTCAAATGCGGGGTTGTATACATTAGCATTAGTGGGAGCCCACAATGCCTCGCCAAAACTACCACTAACACCACGCACTTCTTGTGGATTACGTTGCTCTATTTCTATATCGCTACCTTGGGCAGTATTTAGATCAAGCGTAGTAACCGGTGCCACCACATAAAATGGAATATTATGAAAATGCGCAAGCACTGCTAAATTATAAGTACCGACTTTATTGGCAAAGTCGCCATTAGCAGCAATACGATCAGCCCCTACAACAATTTTATCTACCTTACCTGCAGCCATTAAACTGGCCGCCATGTTATCGCAAATTAGCGTGTAAGGTATTTGCCAACGCTCCAATTCAAACGCAGTTAAACGTCCACCTTGTAGTAAGGGGCGCGTTTCATCCACCCACACATGGACATTGCCATGGACTTGTTGTGCTTTATAAATAACACCCAATGCAGTACCTATGCCCGCAGTGGCTAAAGCGCCGGTATTACAGTGAGTTAATATATTGTCGCCGCTATTTATTAGCTCAGCCCCACGTGTTGCCATACGCTCACATAACTCAATGTCTTCAACAAATAACTGCTCAGCCGTTGTAACAATACTGGCAACATAATCAGTTTGTTTAAGCGCTTGGCGCAACGCCGCCATACAATGCATTAAGTTAACCGCTGTTGGGCGAGTGGCTTCTAGCTCATTTATAGCGGTTGTAAGCGCGTCTCTAGTCATACCTTGCTCAGCTAAATAAGCAATTAATAAACTGGCCCCTAAGCCTATAAGTGGCGCACCACGCACTTTTAAGCTGATGATCAGCTCTTTCATGGTCTCTACAGTGTGGCATTCATGCCACACTTGTTGATGAGGAAGCAAATATTGATCAAGTACGCTCAGCGTACTATTTTCATATTTTAAACTGCTTGCGATTAAATTTTGCATAAGGCTCAAAAGATTAGAAATGCGTAGGGTTATTTTACACCACTTTGAAGAACTCTCAAGTTAGACTTATAGACATCTAAACATTTAAAGGTATAGAATGCTTAAATGCATCTTTATTGAGAATAAAACCATGACTAACTATGTTGCTTTTAATGCACAGCACGCTATTAATTACATCAATTCATTAATTGAATCTAATCAATACGACTTTTTTAAGCCGGGGCAAGCGCTTACCGCTTATGAATTTGGTGACGGTAATCTCAACTTAGTATTTAGAATTACGGATGAGCTAAACAACAGTATTATATTAAAGCAAGCTTTACCGTATGCGCGTTGTGTAGGTGAGTCGTGGCCATTAACACTTGATAGAGCACGCATAGAGGCAGAAGTTTTACTTAATCATGGGACTATTTGCCCTGCGCATACGGTTACTGTTTTACATTACAATAAAGACTTAGCCCTGACCATTTTAGAAGATTTAGGTGATATGCAAATTTTGCGAACAGCGCAAAATAATGCTGAACAATTTCCAAACCTTGCTCACCACGTAGCTGTGTATTTAAGCCAAACGGGCTTTTATAACTCTGACTTTTATTTATTAGCGCAAGATAAAAAAGCACGTATTAGCCAATTTACTAACCCTGAATTGTGCCAAATTACTGAAGATTTATTTTTTAGCGATCCGTACATAGAGCATGAACGCAACAACTATCCGACACAATTACAAACTGAAGTTGAGGCTATTCGTAAAAATGGGGCATTAAAACTTGAAGTAGCAAAGCTAAAAGCTAACTTTTTATCGAACCCACAAACCTTGTTGCATGGCGATATGCACAGCGGAAGTATTTTTGTTAATCAAACTACCACTAAAATGATCGACCCTGAGTTTGGCTTTTTTGGCCCTATTGGCTTTGATATTGGATCTTTTATCGGTAACTTACTACTAAATTACTGTGCTCAGCACGGTCGCATTGACGACTTTGTAGCACGTCGTAATTATCAAACCCATTTATTAAGTACATTGGTTGAATGCTACGCCACATTTGAACAACAGTGGTTTGAGCTCATAAATAAGCAAACAACTGATGAGACACTTAAAGCTTCAGGCTACGCAGAGTATTTTATGAAACATGTTTTACAAGATGCTATTGGCTACTGTGGCATAGAGCTAATTAGACGCACTATAGGCCTTGCTAATGTAATTGATATAGAAGGCATTACCGATGAGGCCGCACGGTTAAACGTACAAAAACAAACATTAGCACTGGGTGAGCAATTGATTTTAAATGCCCACACTTGCGATACTAAAGACGCGTTTTTCAGCTTGCTAATAAGCCATTTAAATTAGGGTCTGTTTGACCCTAAACTAAGTCTTTATTTTATTAAAAAAGGCGCTTTAAGCGCCTTTTAAGCTATATTTAGTGATAGTGCTCGTACATTTTATCTAGTGGCTCAGAAAGACCGCTCTCTTGCACTATACGCACATGTTTGCGTTTTAATTCGCGAGCACTGGTAACGCCACAAGAATGTGCAATAAGCCCCGCACCGTAATGAATGTATTTATTATAATTCGCTACCCGCTGCGCTTTATCCTCAACATTTAAACCACGCTGTAAACGTTCATTATGCGTAGTAATTCCTGTGGGGCAGGTATCTTTATTACATTGCATAGCCTGAATGCAGCCTAGTGCAAACATATGTCCACGTGCAGACACAACAAAGTCGGCACCTAGTGCTAATGCCCACGCAACTTTTGAGGGCACAATTAATTTGCCAGAGACAATAATTTTAACTCGCTCTCTAAGGCCATGCTTTTTTAGTAACTGAATAACTAAAGGAAGGCTTTCTTTTAGCGGTAACCCCACCGAATCGAGTAAAGACTGAGGCGCAGCGCCGGTACCACCATCAGCACTATCTATGGTAATGAAGTCGGGTGCAGACTCAATACCACGATGATTTATCTCGGCAAATAAACTTTCTAACCAAGCATGTTCACCAATTACCGCTTTAAAGCCTGTCGGTTTACCGGTTGTACTTCTTATCGTGGTGAGCATGTCTAAAATATCGTTTGGATTTTTTATTTCTGGGTGCCCATTTGGGCTAATTGAATCCTGCCCCTCAGGTATGCCTCTTATTTTAGCAATTTCAGCATTCACTTTTCGCCCAGGTAACATACCGCCTTTACCTGGCTTGGCACCTTGGCTCATTTTCAGCTCAAACATTTTAACTGCTGGGTGTGCAGCAACGGCTTTTAGTTTTTCTGTGCTTAAATTTCCCTGCTCGTCGCGTACACCATATTTAGCCGTACCAATTTGAAACACGATATCGGCACCACCTTCTAAGTGATATGGACTAAGTCCGCCTTCCCCCGTGTTCATCCAGCAACCGGCTAATTTTGCCCCCTTCGAGAGCGCACGTACAGCAGGACTGGATAACGCGCCAAAGCTCATGCCCGATATATTAAATAACGAATTTGTGGTGTAAGGAAATTTACAATAAGGCCCAAGCGTTACGTTGCTAGGCGCTAGGGCTTCTTCATCTAAGGTAGGAAATGCGCAGTTCATAAACATTACGGTGCCTGTCGTCTCTAGACTTTGGGTTGAACCAAAAGCAGCCGTATGATCAACATCTTTAGCAGCCCGATATACCCAACTGCGTTCGGCGCGATTAAAGGGCATTTCTTCACGGTCGAGAGCAAAAAAATACTGACGGAAAAACTCACCTTGGCGCTCAAAAAAGTACCGAAAACGTCCAATTACCGGATAATTACGCCTAATAGCATGCTTTGTTTGGGTAACATCTCGAACATAAAAAATAGCAATTAATATAACCAGAAATCCAAATACAACAATAAATAAGCTGGCAAACACATCGATACTGAACATTATAAATTGACTCATTACTTATCCTTAAATGCTAAAAAAGCGTGATGTCATTAAATAACACCACGCTTTTATAGTTTCAAAATAATGCACTATTAGCTATCTGTTTTTGCTAATTCTGCTTGTATATACAAACGTATTTGCTGCTCAAGCACCGACAAAGGCACTGAACCATGGCGCAATATTTGATGATGAAACTCACGAATATCAAACTGCTGACCTAATGCTTGCTCGGCCTCTGCACGCAGACGTTTAATTGTTAACTCACCAATTTTGTATGACAACGCTTGTGCAGGCCATGAAATATAACGATCGGTTTCTGTTTTTACATTGTGTAATGAAAGCGCCGTATTATCGGCCATAAAATTCATTGCACGCTCACGACTCCAGCCGTACATGTGCATACCCGTATCAACCACTAAACGTGTAGCACGCCACATTTCGTAGGTTAAACGACCAAAGTTGCTGTACGGGTCTTGATAAAAACCCGCTTCAACGCCTAAGTACTCTGAATACAATCCCCAGCCCTCACCAAACGCTGATAAATACGCATCACGGCGATAGCTAGGTAAACTTTCAAGTTCTGCATTGAGTGAAATTTGTAAATGATGACCCGGCACCGCTTCGTGCAAAGTTAACGCTTCTAAAGCATAGAGTGGTCGTTTATCTAAAGCGTACGTGTTCACCCAATAAAAGCCGGCTTGATCATCACGGCTCGAACCTGAATAGCGCCCAGTAGTGTACTTAGGAGCAATATTGGCAGGCACCGGCGCTACGCCATAAGGTTTGCGCGGTAAGGTATGAAATAATTTAGGCAACTGCGCATCCATTTTTTTTGCAATATACGCGGCCTCTTTTAATAATTGCTCAGGCGTTGTGGCGTAAAACTGCGGATCTGTTCGTAAAAAGTAGATAAATTCTGCAAACGTGCCTTTAAAACCTACTTCTTTAATAACCGCTTCCATTTCACTACGAATGCGCGCAACCTCCGCTAAACCCAGCTCATGTAATTCTTTTGGGGTCATTTGTGTGGTGGTGTAATATTTAGCACGATTTGCATAAAAGGCCTCACCATTCGGTGTTGACGAAATACCAATATCACTGCGCGCGCCAGGTAAGTATTCAGTATTAAAAAAAGTTAAGTAATCTTTATAGGCTTTAATAACTTGGCCACTGATAGTGGCTTTAGCCTGTTGTTGCAAATCTGCAAATTCACTATCACTTAAACCCGCGGTATTGTTTAAAAACGGCTTGTAAAATTCAGACTGTGTTACATCGTCAACAATGTAGGCAGTAATCGAGTCTTGGTAGCCAATTAATACCGCTTTGGGTTGAGTTAAACCAACTTCTAATCCTTTACGCATCCAACCTATGTTTTGCTCAAAAAAGCGCGGCACTTGTTGTAATCGCTTTAAGTAGTTTTGATAATCTTGAGCAGTTTTATAATCAGAGCTATTAACAATAAACGATAAGCTTGAATGAAAGCCATATTCTGACGTTAAAGGCATGTAGTGCGTATTAAATACATATTCATCAACACTATTTTGCACTTGCGCTCGAATAATACTGTAGTTAATTTGGTTTTCATCACTGAGCTTACTTATATCTATGGCATCTAAATCTGCTAATAGCTGGGTGTTTTTTTGATATTGCTGCGCTAAAAATTCAGCTGACAAATTAGGTAATAAGTAGCCATCAACTCCTTCGGGGTTACTATACGGGCTAATATTTTGGCGATGCTGTACGATATTCTCAGCCGCTTGCGTAAATTGTTGATCCGCATTAATTGCGGTGAGCTGACACGCGCTTAGTGAGCACACTAAAGTGACACTTAATAAGGAAAGACGCATTTGTTTTGAAAGAGATAAATTCATAGTGATTGATCTTAGTAATATTACAGATGTGATAAACCTATCGTAGCCTAGATAAATAGCAAATAGATATACGACCAACTGCGCAAAATATACGCCCGTGAGACATTGTATTAACTTAAGTTAATACAAAACTATAAATAACTAGGGTCTGTTTATCTTTCGAGGTTAAATTTGCAGCAGTGTGTTTGGCTTCTAGGCAAGGCAGAGCCTATGTAGTGTGGTTACTCCCCATAAGTAGGCGATAACGCAGCATAGATGCCAAACTTGCGCTGCCCAAAGGGTTCTGCCTAGAGGTGATTAACTCTTTGTTACTCGCTTTTTACTTAGCCCACTAGGTTACAAATCTCGCGCCGCGATTAAATCACCTCTAGATTGAACAAGTTTTAATCCTGAAAGGTCAATAGGCCCTAGAGTAATTGCTCAGAAAAACAACGGTTATTGAAATTATAGTCCTATTTTAGCCAACTCCGACTCATTTTACTTTTAAATAACGGATATAATGATTATTGTATCGTTGCTTGGAAGCAAATTGCCTCATTGGACGAGTTTTATAAATCAGCATTTATGCGTATTTGGTTGGTAATTGCAAATGATGTTCCATGACTCCATGGCTATAGCACAAGAAAAAATGACAAAAGTATGTATGTTTTTAGAGCATCATGTTTTGCCTCCTACCCCCTTAAATTTTCAAGTTGTGTATACATACATTAGTAAAATCCATTTTGCGCTTAACAATGCTATTGATGATGCCATAGATGTAAATCAAAATATTGATGAGCTATTTATTGAGCAACTCTATTTTGAATATTTAAATCAGGGTCATAAAACCGAAGTAGCAATGATTGAAAACGTCAATGGCGTGATCAATTCACTATCGCGAAATGCACAGCAAACAGAAAAAAAACTTAACGATTTTGCAGGCCATGTTAATGACTGCTTGCATTCTTTAGATGAAAATAATATTGCTAACAGCCGCCTCGCTTTAGAAAGGTTAAATGAGCAAACACAGTTACTTCTCTCACAACAAGCACAATTTAAACAAGAACTTAGCCAGGCAAAAAAACTACACGAAGCCACTAAAAAACAACTTAATACCTTGCGCAAACAACATGTGATTGACCCACAAACAGGCTTATACAAACGCCATTATTTAACTAAGCAAACACAATTATGGCTAAAACAAGATAAGTCAATTTCAGCAATTGCCATTCAAATTGATAATTTAGAGCATTTTATTAATAACTTTGGTGATGCCATTGGAGAAGTGATTTTAAATAAAGTAGCTAAGCAAGTTCAAAAGTATGTTTCACAAAGTGGCTTAGCCGGGCGCTCTGCAAAAGACCAATTTATCGTTCTACTTGCTAACATTGAGCCAGAAACTGCTAAGCTGATTGCAGAAAAAGTAATAACTGGAGTTGAAAAACTACGCTTTATAAGTTCAAAAAGCGATCTAAAACTCCCTCCCATTTCTCTCTCATTAGGGATTACGGAACAACAAGGCGACTTTAACCAACTAGTTAAAAGTGCCTCAAACGCGGCGTTTAAATCACGCGCATCTCAATAACCCAGTACACTGTTCAAACAATAAAATTAACTGATAAATCATATTCAAATTGCACCCTTGGTGCACAATCAAGTACACTAGTCTTTATTACCACGATAGAGATTAATCATGAACGAGAACCCTGAAAAGACCACGCATTTTGGCTATAAAACTGTTGCCGAAACCGAAAAAGCTTCTATGGTTGCTGATGTATTTCATTCTGTTGCGACAAAGTACGATGTTATGAATGATCTCATGTCTTTTGGTATTCATCGTTTATGGAAACGTCAAACAATTGCCAGCTCAGGTATTCGTAAAGGTCATCATGTATTAGATTTAGCCGGCGGTACTGGCGATTTAACTGCAAAGTTTAGCCAGCTTGTTGGCGAAACCGGTCAGGTTGTTTTAGGTGATATAAACTCTTCAATGTTAAAAGTAGGCCGCGAAAAGCTGCATAACTTAGGCCTTGTAGGCAACATTGATTACGTACAAATGAATGCCGAAGCCTTACCTTTCCCTGATAATAGTTTTGATTTAATTACGATTGCTTTTGGCTTACGTAATGTCACCGACCAAAATAAAGCATTGCGCTCTATGTACCGCATTTTAAAGCCAGGTGGTCGTTTACTCATTCTTGAGTTTTCAAAACCAGAGCAAGAGCTTCTCAGCAAGGCGTATGACTTTTACTCTTTCAACATTTTACCTACTATGGGTAAACTAGTTGCTAACGACAGTGAATCATACCAATACTTAGCAGAGTCAATTCGTATGCATCCAGATCAAGAAACCCTTAAAGCGATGATGGTGGAAGCAGGATTTGAGCAAGCGACTTATCAAAATCTAACTGGTGGCATTGTTGCCCTGCATCGTGGATTTAAATACTAAGGTTAGTAATTTATGGCGCTTGAAGAACACAGTAAAGAACAACCGGCTGCAGGCAGTTTTTTTATGCTACCGAGCTTTGTACTTTCGCTTATTGAGCAAGTATTAAATCAAGCGCTTAAACTCGATCCGAGCTTACTCGATAAACTAAAAACGGTAGAGCATCAGCGCTTATTAGTTGAGGTTAGAGACTGGCAGCAAAAAATAGCCATTACTTATGCCAATCAGCAGCTACATCTTTACACTGCATTCGAACATGCTGACGCTGATTGTATGATCAGCGCCAATATAGATACGTTGTTAGCACTGAAAAACCCAGCCATGCTGACTCAACTTATTCGCCAAGATAAGCTTGATTTACAAGGCGATTTAAATATAGCTCAACACTATAGTTCAGCCTTTTCAAGTGTAGAGATTGATTGGCCAGAGCAACTAGCAAAGCATATTGGCGACGCGCCTGCACAACAGCTTTATTTGCACTTGCAGTCGCTTAAGCAGCAGGGTAAAAAAGCAAAGTCTCAGCTCGATAATACTTTTATTAGTGTGTGCCAAGACGAACTGGCAATCACCATTCACCCATTAGAGCTTGAGCAATTTAAACAACAAAATAGAGCACTAAAAAGCCAAGTTGCCGCCATTGAGCAACGTATTAACGCCCTAATTAAAGCCCTTTAACGCGCTAAGGATTTTTTGTGTCAACTGCCCGACTGTATTACATAACTAAAACCCTGCTTAGCTTCGGACTTGATGAGCTTGTACCCAAACATAAAGTACCTTGGTTTGCTAAACTTGCTCGTGGCAGTTTGTTTTGGTTGCGCAACCAACACAAAGATAAACCTCCTGGCTTAAGACTTCGTTTAGCACTACAACAACTTGGCCCTGTGTGGATAAAGTTTGGCCAAATGCTTTCAACTCGGCGCGATTTACTGCCTCATGATATCGCCTTGGAATTAGCCTTTTTACAAGATCAGGTAGAACCGTTCGAAGGTGAACTAGCCCAGAGAATCATCGAAAAAGCATTAGAAATAGATGATATTAGCCAGCTATTTAGCGAATTTTCACAAATACCTTTGGCATCGGCCTCAATTGCTCAAGTGCATACTGCTACTCTTGTTGATCCTCAAGGTGAATCGCAAGATGTTGTTATTAAAGTTATTCGCCCTAATATTGAGCAACAAATCAACGCTGACTTAGCACTAATGGAAAAATTGGCTAAGGTTGTCGGTAAGTTAATTAACGAAGCCAAGCGATTACGCCCAGTGGAAGTGGTTAAAGAGTATAAAAAAACATTGCTCGATGAGCTCGACTTAATGCGTGAGGGCGCTAATGGCATTCAATTAAAGCGTAACTTTGAAGGTTCAGAATCGTTATACATTCCAACAGTATATAGTGATTATAGCCGCAGTAATGTACTGGTTATGGAGCGTATTTACGGTATTCCGGTTTCGGACACTGAAGCGTTGATGGCACAAAACACCAACATGAAGTTATTAGCAGAACGCGGAGTAGAAGTGTTTTTTACTCAAGTATTCCGCGATAGTTTTTTTCATGCAGATATGCACCCTGGTAATATTTTTGTGTCACGCGAAAACCCGCATAATCCTAAATATATTGGTATAGATTGCGGTATTGTTGGAACTCTTAACAAAGAAGATAAACGCTATTTAGCTGAAAATTTCATTGCCTTTTTTAACCGCGACTACCGCCAAGTAGCACAGCTACATGTTGATTCAGGCTGGGTACCACCTGATACCAGCATTGAAGAGTTTGAATTTGCTATTCGCACCGTGTGCGAGCCTATTTTTAATAAACCACTGGCTGAAATATCATTTGGTCATGTATTGGTTAACTTATTTAATACCGCACGTCGTTTTAATATGCAGGTTCAACCGCAACTCGTATTATTACAAAAAACCTTGCTGTATGTTGAGGGCTTAGGTCGTCAGCTATACCCACAACTGGACTTGTGGAAAACAGCAAAACCATTTTTAGAAGACTGGGTTAAACAACAAGTGGGCCCGCTGTCTGTGCTAAAGCAAATGTATGCAAACTTACCGTTTTGGGCAGAAAAAATGCCTGAACTACCCGATTTAATTTATCAAAATTTAAAGCGAGCACCACACTCTCACGCACCTGAAATTAAGGTTTCACATAAACCATTGGTTTTAGGACTGTTTAGTAGTGCTGCGATGATTGTCTCAGCTTTATTTTATTTACAACACAACTTAATCGCTGCTGGCGTTGTCTTAAGCTGTGCTGTTATTGGCTTTATAGCGGCTTGGCGCCGCGCATAAACTAAGTGCTATTTGCCACTTTAGGCGTATAATCAGCACTTAACCTTATTATTTTATGGCTTAAAAGCAGGAGAAAACCATGGGTTTTGGTGGTATTAGTATTTGGCAATTATTAATTGTACTTGCAATCATTGTACTTTTATTTGGTACAAAAAAACTACGCGGTATGGGTGGTGATTTAGGTGGCGCAGTTAAAGGCTTTAAAAAAGCTATGTCTGATGACCAAAATGCTGAAAAACAAGCTAGCGAAGATAAAACTGAACAGATCCAAAAATCATCAGAATCAACACCAATCGATTCAAGTACAACTAGCAAAACTAAAGATAACGACAAGGTTTAACTAGCATGGGAATGTGGGAGCTTGTTGTGGTATTTATTGTCGGTTTGGTAGTACTAGGGCCGGAACGCTTACCTGTTGCTATTAGAACCGTAAGCCGCTGGGTTAAAACAGCCAAAGCAATGGCTAACTCAGTAAAAGCTGAAGTGAGTGAAGAGCTTCGTGTAAACGAGCTACATGAAAACCTAAAAAAAGCAGAGCAACAAGGTCTTAAAGATTTAAGCCCTGACCTACAACACTCTGTTTCTGAGCTGCAACAAGCAGCGCAATCAGTTACTCACAGCTATAAAAAAAATCAAAGCCAAGCCACTAATAACCAAGCAACAGATGACTCTAAATAATTATGGCACTCTCTTTTTTCATGCGCTTAATGCAGGTATAGAAAACAATGACTGAAGAAGTAAAATCAGGATTTGTCGCTCATTTAATCGAGTTGCGTGACCGGTTGATAAAATCGCTATTGAGTATTTTAGTGATATTTATTGGTTTGGTTTACTTTGCAAACGATATTTATACGTTTGTAGCTGCTCCTCTAGTCGCTCATTTACCTAGTACTGCCACTATGATAGCAACGGATGTCACTGCGCCATTTTTTGCTCCCTTTAAACTAACGTTGTTTGTTGCTTTATTTGCGGCCATCCCTTGGATTTTACATCAAATTTGGGGATTTATAGCCCCAGGTTTATATCAGCACGAAAAGAAAATGCTGATGCCAATATTAGCTTCCAGTATTTTCTTATTTTATGGTGGCATTGCTTTTTGCTACTTTGTAGTACTGCCAATTATTTTAGGGTTTTTCACCAGTGTAGGGCCGCAAATGATGACACTTGCGCCCGATATAAGTAGTTATTTAGGCTTTGTGCTCAAGCTGTTTTTTGCTTTTGGGATCGCATTTGAAATCCCAGTTGCAATTATGTTGCTCTGCTGGAGCGGTGCAACAACCACACAAAGTCTAAAAGAAAAGCGCCCCTATATAGTGGTTGGCGTATTTGTAGTGGCAATGTTTTTAACGCCTCCTGATGTGCTTTCACAAACCCTATTGGCACTCCCTATGCTGCTGTTATTTGAGCTTGGCTTAATTTTAGCGAAATTTTATACCGCAAAACCACAACAAGAATCTGAGGAATAATATGAATAAGCATTTACTTTCTTTACTCGCTTTAGCAAGTGTACCGGTTTTAGCCGCAACTCCTATCAATGAACAAGCGTTGCAAGCCTGTAGTTTTATTGAAAACGACTTTAATCGTTTACTCTGCTACGACAACACCATTGCCGGAAAGTCATTAACACAACCAGCACAAAGCCAGCTAAGCAAATCGGCACAAACAAATGTAAAAGCTGAGGCTCCCGCTGCAACAGCGCCTGTGGCCACTAAAGCAAAAGAGTTTGGTTTAGAGCATAAAGAAATTGCGGAAAATGGTGAAGAGTCTATTACGTCAATGATTTCATCTGTTAAAAAAGCACCTTATGGTGAGCTAATCATTACCTTAGAAAATAACCAGCAATGGCGTCAAATTGGTTCAGATAGCTTAAGATTAGACGAAGGCGATACTGTTATTATTAGCCGTGGCGTATTCAACTCTTTTTTACTTAAAAAAGCAGATCAAAACCGTTCAATTCGTGTAAAACGTACTCAGTAATGCAATACACGTTAATTGATGCTGGCGTAAATTTAACTAATCATCAATTTGATGGTCAGCATCAAGAGGTGCTCGCCAGAGCAAAAGATGCGGGCGTAAACCAGATGCTGATTATTGGCTGTGATATAACCTCCAGTGAAGAATCATTAGCACTTGCTGCGCACTATAATCAATATGCTACCGCTGGTATTCACCCTCATGACGCTAAAACAGCAACCCCTGAGCTTGAGCAACAACTTACTCAGCTCGCTCAAAATGAGCAGGTTATTGCCGTAGGTGAATGCGGACTAGATTACAATCGCGACTTTTCCCCTAGAGATATACAACGTGCTGTTTTGCGTCGTCAGCTCGCATTAGCTGAAAAACTCAACTTGCCTGTTTATTTGCATGAACGTGATGCCAGTGAGGATATGCTCACTATTTTAAAAGAATTTACTGTTCGCGGTGTACTGCACTGCTTTACAGGTAATGCACAAGCACTCTCAGGTTACTTAAACTTAGGACTTTATATTGGTATTACCGGCTGGGTATGTGACGAACGACGTGGCGAGGAGTTACAGCAACTTATACCGAGTATTCCTATTGAACGTTTATTAATAGAAACCGATTCGCCATTTTTAATTCCTCGTACTGTTAAACCAAAGCCAAAATCAAGACGAAACGAGCCAGCATTGCTGCATTATGTGTGTGACACGCTTGCTCAGCTTTATGGCATTCCGGCATCTGAAGTGGCAAAACATACTCGTGAAAACTTTAATCGCTTATTTGGATTAGAGAAAAAATAATGCGCATCTTTAGCACCTTGCTGGCATTCACCATGGTGTTTTTTACATCCTGTTTCCCTGCAAGTGCAATTGATATAAATAGCGAATTTAGCTCAAAAAAAATAGAGTCGATTCATTATTCGTTTACCCCAAACTCATTAGAAGATGCACAACAAAGCAACTTACAACAATGGCAGTCACTTAATAATAAACCGCTTAATTTAGGCCTAGAAACTCGCCCTGTGTGGATTAAATTTCAACTAAATAATTATCTTAATAAGCCAACAGAGCCAATTTTATCGTTAGATAACCCACTTCTAAAGAATGTATACCTGTACCACTTTATGGGTGAGAAGCAACTAAAATCGGAACATCTTGGTGATGCTCTTCCTTTATCTAATAGAGCGATTAAAAGTGAGTCTTTGCTGGTTAAATTAACACTTCCCGCTAACAGCGAAACCACCGTTTATCTTAACGTTAATAATAATGCGGGAATCGGGCTTCGCGTCCCTCTCACCTTATGGCAACAAGATGCATTATTAGCCCATAAAAGTATGCTCAACTTGCACTATGGATTACTGATTGGATTTATTTTTTCTTTGGCTATCAGTAGCTTGGTTTTATTTGCTTTTTCACGTAAACATTATTTTGCCTATGCCGGTGTGATTACACTGATGCTTAGCCTATTTTTAGCATATTTAGGCGGATTTGGGTTTCGTTATGCCCCTCCAAGCATAGCAGCCTTACAGCAATTAATGCTGCCTATTTTGCTAATGCTGATCACGGTATTGTTTCTTCCTTTACAGCGCCATGTTTGCATACCCATTAAATCCAACTTAGTTAAAGGGCAAACAATAATAACCACCTTATATGCATTGGTTATTGTACTTATAGGGTTGCTGCCTACTCCAAGCGTGGCTTTGTTTGCTATTTTAAGCATTCCTGTCATTTTAAGTTATCATGTTGTCACAACATTATTTTACCTACGAAAAAACCCCACGAGCCCCAATAAATCTCTATTAATGGCACTCGGGTTCTTTTTAATTGTAGTCATTCATTTTTCCGTTGCGTTAACAGGCCTGTATACAGTCACTAGATCCAGCTTAATACTCACCTTCGCAGCCTCATTAAGCTGCTCATTTTGTTTAAGCTACACCGTCATAAAATTATTTATATTACAACGCGATGAGCAAGTCACAACGCAACAGGCGTTGATTGCAAAAAGTGCAGCGCAAGATGCGCTCTTAAATGAGCGGATTGAATTACAAGAGCGCACTCGTCATGAACTTGAAAACCAAGTTGATGAGCGCACCTTTGAGTTACAAGTCACACTTAGGGAACTTGAAGATAAAAACCGCGAGCTTGAACAACTCAATATGGAAGATGCTCTAACAGGGGTAAAAAATAGACGCTTTTTTGATAAAAAAATAATCATGGAAATTCGCCGTTCACGCCGTGAGCAAACACCCTTGAGCATCATTATGCTTGATATAGATAAGTTTAAAGCAATCAACGATACGTATGGCCACTTAACCGGCGATCAGGTAATTCGAGCAGTCTGTGATGTTATTAAACAACAATTAAAACGTCCTCTTGATGAAGTGGCGCGTTATGGTGGTGAAGAATTTGTCGTCCTGCTACCCAATACTAATAATCAAGGTGCGTTAGCTATTGCCGAGCAAATACGGTGCGCAATAGAAAAAAACACTGTCAGTGTTGCAGGTACTACGATTAAATACACCATTAGTGCCGGTGTTTATACTCATATTGCCGATGATGTTCATAACCCTGAAATATTTACTGAGCGTGCCGATAAGGCACTCTATCTAGCAAAACAACATGGCCGCAATCAAGTGGTTAATTTTCCAATCTCACAGTAGGAGCGTATAACTTATGGCCCAATCTGGACTAGACCTTTTCCCATATACTCGCATGCGTAGAATGCGCCGTAATGATTTCTCTCGTCGCCTTATGGCTGAAAACCAGCTGAGTGTTAATGATCTTATTTATCCTGTTTTTGTGCTTGAAGGTAAAAACCGTCGTGAAAGCATTGAATCGATGCCCGGCATTGAACGTTTATCAATTGATTTACTGCTAGAAGAAGCTAAAGAATTAGTTGATTTAGGCGTCCCTGCGCTCGCTATTTTCCCTGTTACGCCTGCAGATAAAAAATCTCTACTCGCTGAAGAAGCGTATAACGATGATGGCTTAGCACAAAGAACTGTTCGCGCATTAAAAGAAACCTTTCCAGAGCTTGGCGTGATCACCGATGTTGCACTTGATCCATTTACTGTGCATGGTCAAGACGGCATTATTGATGATGCAGGTTATGTAATTAATGACGTCACTACCGAAATTTTAGTTAAGCAGGCGCTATCACACGCACATGCAGGTGCTGATGTTGTTGCCCCATCGGACATGATGGACGGGCGTATTGGTGCAATTCGTGAAGCCCTTGAAGCCGATGGCTTTATTCACACTCGCATTATGGCCTATTCAGCAAAGTATGCATCAAGCTACTATGGCCCATTTAGAGATGCTGTCGGTTCAGCAGGAAACTTAAAAGGCGCTGATAAAAAAACTTACCAAATAGATCCTGCCAACTCTGATGAAGCTATTCGTGAAGTAGCTCTTGATTTGCAAGAAGGCGCCGATATGGTAATGGTTAAGCCAGGTATGCCTTATTTAGACATTGTACGCCGCGTTAAAGATGAATTTGGTGTACCAACATTTGCTTATCAGGTAAGTGGTGAGTACGCGATGCATAAAGCCGCTATTGATAACGGCTGGCTGAGTGAGGAAGCCACTATTATGGAGTCTCTATTAGCATTTAAACGTGCAGGTGCTGATGGCATTCTGACTTACTTTGCAAAGCAAGCTGCCCGCTATTTAAATAAGTAATAAAAGCATATTGATATAAAAGGGCTTTATTGCCCTTTTTTTTATGTTTAAGAACAACACATAGTTGGCATTTATGCAGCGTTACCCCCTATTTTTATAGATAGTAATCACACTACACAGGCTCTGCCTTACCTAAAACCAAACACACAACTGTACGTTCTACCTCAAAAAATAACAAAACTTAATATTGTTAACATTCTGTATTCTATTTGTAATCATTTTTCATTACACTAAGCGTCCCATTTGGGGAAACAAAAACACGGGAAAAAATAATAATGTTGAAAACAAAAATAACGCCATTGGCGCTTGTGTTAGCAAGCCTCAGTGCACCCGCTACCGCTAACCTCGTTATATCAGAATACGTAGAGGGCAGTAGCTATAATAAAGCAGTAGAACTATTTAATAATTCGACAACCCCACTGTCATTGGATGGCTACACCCTAAGTCTCTATTCAAATGGCAATACAGAGGCAAACAATACGCTCGATTTAACCGGTGAACTTGCTGCTAATAGCACGTATGTCATTGTTAATGGTAATGCTTCAGTTGAATTAAAAGAAAAAGCAGATCAACTCAGCGCCGTCACTAACTTTAATGGTGATGACGCACTGGTACTTACGCAAGGCTCAACCGTTATTGACAGCTTTGGTCAACGCGGCGTAGATCCAGGTTCATTTTGGTCTGAAGGTGGCGTACAAACGCAAAATAAAACACTGCGCCGTAAAGAAACTCAATTAAACGGACGCACTGATGCCGATGGCGCTTTTAATCCAAGTGAGCTATGGCTGCAATTTGATCAAGATGATTTTAGTGATCTAGGTATCTTTGCAGGGAATTCTTCACCTAATCCAGATCCTGAGCCAGAACCTGAAGATCCTTTACTATGTGGCGCTGATAAAACATTAATTAGCAGTATCAAGGTGAAGGCGCAAGCAGTCCACTGGTTAACACTGTGGTTGAATTTGAAGGCGTTGTGACAGCTGATTTCCAAGCAGATGATCAGCTCAAAGGCTTTTTTGTAAATTCACTTAATAGTGATGAAGATACAAATCCCCTTACTTCTGAAGGTGTATTTGTTTACTTTACCAATACTGATGTTAATGTTGGCGACCATGTTCGCGTACAAGGTACTGTTGAAGAGTACTTTGATGCCACCCAAATTGGTAATGTTAGCCAAGTTGCTATTTGTGATACCGGCCTTTCAGCTTATCCGACTAAAATCACTTTACCCGTTATCGATCAAAGTGAGTTAGAAGCATTTGAAGGTATGTTGGTGACCCTAGAGCAGCCATTAGTTGTCACGAATAACTATGGTTTAGGTCGTTACGGTGAATTAGAGCTTGCCACCGAACGTTTATATCAAGGGACACAAGTTGCACTTCCTGGTGCGGCAGCAAATGCGGTTGAAGCGCAAAATCTAACTAAAAAAAATACTCGTAGATGATGGCTCAACTCGTCAAAATCGCGACCCTATTGCTTACCCTGTACCTGGATTATCAGCAGAGAATACGCTGCGTACTGGCGATACAGTAAATACCGTTACTGGCGCCCTAGCGTACAGTTTTAGCACTTACCGTATTCACCCAACGGTCACACCTCAGTTTATAGCAACGAATCCGCGTACCGATGCACCAGAGTTAAACCCTGACGCTGATTTACGTGTTGCCAGCTTTAACGTACTTAACTACTTTAATGGCGACGGCCAAGGCGGCGGTTTCCCAACTAGCCGAGGCGCTGACTCAGAAGTAGAATTAATTCGTCAGCAGGCCAAACTAGTTAGTGCTATCAGTGCTATGCAAGCTGATGTGATTGGCTTAATGGAAATTGAAAATGACGGCTTTGGCGAATCTAGCGCAGTTGCAAGCTTAGTAAATGCACTTAATGATGCCGACAGTCAAAATCAATATGCATTTGTGGACTTTGGCGTTGATAAAATCGGCACCGACGCTATTACTACCGCGCTTATTTATCGTGCTAATAAAGTACAGCAAGTAGGAACAGCAGCGATTACAACTGACGCGCCTTTTGACTACAGCAATCGCGCACCTATTGCGCAAAGCTTTAAGTCTTTAGAGACAGAAGAAGTCTTTACTGTTGCCGTTGCTCACTTAAAATCTAAAGGTGGTTGTGGAAGTGCAACTGGTGGAAACGCTGATCAAAATGACGGCCAAGCATGTTGGAACGAAATTCGAACTGCTGGCGCCAATGCATTTGCTGATTGGTTAAATAGCAAACCAACAGGGGTTGATGATGAAGATATCATTCTTGTTGGCGACATGAACGCCTATGCAATGGAAGATCCTATCCGTGCATTTACTGATAAAGGCCTTAAAAATGTGGTTGCTGAGCTAGATGGCAACACTTTAGGTTACTCTTATAGCTTTTCTGGCCGAGCGGGTAGTTTAGATCACGCCCTAGTCAGTCCAAGCTTATTAAATAAAGTAGTCAGTGCAACCGATTGGCACATTAATGCCGATGAGCCTATCTCGCTTGATTATAATGTTGAATTTAAATCTGACGCACAACAATCAACCTTATATGCTCAAGGTCCTTACAGAGCGTCAGATCATGACCCTGTTATTGTCGATATTCGCTCGACCATTATCGCGCCACCTGAGCCAGAACCTGAAGTAATTATTGGCGAAATTAATAATATTGGCGGGTGGTTTTGGTGGAAAAGCTACAGCTTTGAAATCCCACAAGGTTATGACGAGCTAACGGTTAGCCTTGACGGTGGCTGGGGTGATGCAAACTTATTTGAACGCCATAAAAGAAACCCGACTCTTTTCAGAAAAGATTGCGCCTCAATAAGCTTCGGTAATAGCGAAAGCTGTTCATTTACCAACCCTAAAGAAGGTAAGTGGCGAGTGCGTGTAAACGGCGCCATTCCTTTTGGTAATGTTAAATTAACGTACAAAGCAACAAAGTATGCTGATTAAGCTTAATTAGTCGGTTAACAATTAGGTATTGTGACCTAAAATATCTATATAGTTACTCAAAAGCCGCTTTCGCGGCTTTTTTATTTTTTATACAAATGTAATTCAGACAAGCTTCAGCAAACATTGCTTACTATCTATGCAAACCTTGATATGGCCTTTATCAAATTTCACACCTTTCATTTATTGTTTAATAAATACAAAGTGTGAAGCTGCGTTACTACACCTGCGCTAAAACGATAATTGCCCAGTCCTGCTAACCCATATAAAAACCATTGAGATAGACGTTACTCTCGCTGTAAATATATTTTTATAAAGGATTCAAAATGAAAGAACGCATTCACCTTATATCAACTTGTCAAAGGGCTTTTAAACCTTTGGTAGGGATGTTGATAGTTTTTTCACTGTGGGGAACGAACAACGCCATTGCAGCAACCTCATTAGAAGCCGCAATACCACAAGGCAGCTTATTTGATGTGATAAGTGCGCGTGCTAAAAAGCTTGCTGAGCAAGATTACATTGCACCTAAAAACATACAAATAGAAGCGCTCAATAGTATTGATTATCAAGACTACCGCTCAATCCGCTTCAAACACGATCAATCGGTATGGAAAGATGAAGGGCTTTATGAGCTGCAACTGTTTCACCCAGGTTTTTTATATAAAACCCCAGTCAAAATCAATATCGTTGATCAAGATGCCAAACTTAGCCGCCTCCCATTTAGCACAGACTTTTATCAATATGATGGAACAGCAGCACACCTAAAAGATGAAATAGCAAAAAGTGTTGAAGGTACACAGTTAGGGCATGCTGGTTTTAGATTGCATTACCCACTAAATAACGATGACTATAAAGATGAAATTATGGTGTTTCAGGGCGCTTCTTATTTTCGCCTAGTTGGACCTAATCAAGTTTATGGCTTATCAGCACGCGGATTGGCAATTGATACCGCACAAACATCTGGTGAAGAGTTTCCTTCATTCAAAGAGTTTTGGTTAGTAAAACCAACACCAGAGCAAACTAATATTACTATTTTTGCTTTACTCGATAGCCCATCGGTAGCGGGAGCCTACAAGTTTGAAATAGATCCAAACACACAGACACGAGTTAACGTCGACATGCAAATTTTTGCGCGTAAAGATGTTAAAAAGCTAGGTATAGCGCCATTAACGAGCATGTTTTATCACGGTGAAAATAGCACTAAGTTTTTTGATGATTACCGCCCTGAAGTACATGATTCAGATGGTTTGCTCACGCAGTCACAAGAGAGTAATTGGGTATGGCGTCCGCTTAATAACCCATCCCAACTCAGTGTAACCTCTTTTTCATATGAGAATCCAAAAGGCTTTGGCCTTGTGCAGCGTGACCGTGACTTCAATAACTACTTTGATATCGAAGCGCATTACCATGACCGCCCTAGCCTTTGGATAGAACCACAAGGTGAATGGGGCAATGGCCGTGTTGAGCTAGTAGAAATTCCAACAGATACTGAAACAAACGATAATATTGTAAGTTATTGGGTTCCTGAAAAGCCGTTCAAAGCAGGAGAGGCATTAAAGTTTAGCTATAAGATGACGACGTTTAATGATTATCTAAGCCAAAATAATTTGGCCAAAGTAGCTAGAACGCGTATTGGCAGTGCCGCATTACCTGGTGAAGATAATCCACCGCCAAAAAGCCATCGTCAATTTACTGTTGACTTTACAGGCCCTGATATCAATCAGTTATCAGCAAAATTAGCACTTAGCGCAGATCTTCAGCTTACTACCGGTGAAGCCCGCGATATTACAGTGCAAAAATTACCAAAATCATTAGGTTGGCGTGTTGCTTTTAAAGTCGCTCCCCAAGGTAGTGATCCTGTAGATATACGTTTATCGCTAAAGCTACGTAATAAAGAAGTGAGCGAGGTATGGAGCTATGTTTGGTATCCAAATGACATCAAGTAAACAAAGCGTAGGCACACCGATGCCTTTTAAAACACTTCGTGTGTGGTTATTTGCTATTGCTGCCATTGGTCTTTCAGGCTATGGCATTTCAATTATGTTTGAAATTTTAAACTCAAATGGCATGACCTTGCTTGAGTATGCACTTCTTGCTTTATTTTCTATTACTTTTGCGTGGATAGTCACCGCATTTTGTAGTGGTTGTATTGGTTTTATACTGCAGCTATTTCGGATAGATCCACTCACACTTAAAAAAATAAAGCCGGTCTCTATTAACAGTGAAGCACTATCACAGCAAAAAACAGCTGTGGTTATGCCTATATATAACGAAGATACGCACAGAGTGATTGCAGGCTTTGAAGTCAGTTTACAATCATTAAAAGCAACTGGGCAATTAAAACACTTTGATTTTTATTTACTAAGCGATACACAAGATGCAACTATTGCTAGTAATGAATTAAGTGCATGGCATGCGTTATGTGAGCGCTTAGGTGATACTGCAAAGCAGGTATTTTATCGTCGCCGTGAAGATAACAAACATCGTAAAGTAGGTAACTTAACCGACTTTTGTGAGCGCTGGGGTAGCCAATACGAGCATATGATTGTATTGGATGCTGATAGTGTGATGACGGGTAAATGCATGCTAGAGCTCACTACCAGTATGCTAAATAATCCACAAGCGGGATTGATTCAGACTATCCCTATTCCTGTGCGCCAAGATACTTTTTTTGGACGCTTTTTACAGTTCGCTTCAATTCTTTATAGTCCAATGTTAGCTACCGGCTCTGCTTTTTGGCAGACCGACAAAGCCAATTACTGGGGCCATAATGCCATTATTCGCGTCAAAGCATTTATTGATTGCTGTGGCTTGCCAACACTAAAAGGTAAAGCGCCTTTTGGTGGTGAAATTTTAAGTCATGATTTTGTGGAAGCCTCTTTATTACATAGCGCGAATTGGGACGTATTATTACTTGCCGATATTGAAGGCAGTTACGAGGAAGTTCCGAGCAACATATTAGATTATGCTGTACGCGACAGACGCTGGGTTCAAGGTAATATTCAACACCTTGGCTTATTATCATCAGCAAAATTAAAGCTAATGAGTAAGCTGCATTTTTTACTGGGTGCAACCGCGTATATATCATCACTCATTTGGTTATCTATGCTGGCGTTAAGTACCATAGATGCGGTAACACGCGCTTTAAATAGTGATGTCTATTTTAATCGCGCCTATCAACTATTTCCAACTTGGCAAATAGCCAAAACAGAGCTCATTGACTCATTACTTTACTTAACTATCATTATTTTATTATTGCCTAAACTCATGGGCGTGATTGTTACTTTAGTGCACCGTAAACAGCGCTTTGGTGGCGCATTAAAGCTAATTTTAGGGTCTGTCATTGAAACCGTGTTTGCCATTATTGTGGCACCATTAATGATGGTTTTTCATGCGTATTTTGTAGTCTGTGTATTTTTAGGTAAAAAAGTAAAATGGGATGCCCAACCGCGTGAAGGCAGAATGGTGCCATGGAAAGAAGCGTTTAGTTATACATTGCTTTCTTCGCTGATTGCCATTGTATGGGGTAGCGTTGCTTATTACTTTACGCCAGTCTTTTTTTGGTGGTTATCTCCTATTTTATTAGGGCTCATACTCGCTGCACCTATTGTGCGCTATTCAAGTAGTATCAAGCTAGGCGTTAAGCTCAGACAATGGGGGATTTTTCTCTGCCCGAGTGAAGTCGATAATGATGCAACATTAGCGGCACTTAAAGTACATCTCAAAGAGATAGCAGTTCCACCTGCAGGGCGTTATTCAACAGCAATACCGCTGTTACCACAAGAACATAAAGTAACCATGCCTATTCAGAGCTTTAGTAGTGAATCACATCGTAAGAAGTTTAAAGCACTCATCACAAAAACAGCTAATAAGCTAAATTAATACCAATTCGCTTAATTAAGTCAGCTATTTTGAAGATTGGTATAGTCATAATAAATAAAAAAGGAGCAACTAACTGTTGCTCCTTTTTTATGACCGCACGTTTTAATTTTCGAGCTTAATAACCTTCAGACAATAAAAAACCCGCAACAAGTGCGGGTTTTTTTAAAGAGTTAAAGTGCTAATTACTTAGCTGCTTTTTTCTCTTTTTCTGCAGCGATTACTGTGTCAGCTACGTTTTGTGGACATGGTGCGTAGTGTGAGAACTCCATAGAGAACTGACCACGACCTGATGTCATTGTACGTAGTGAACCGATGTAACCGAACATTTCTGATAACGGTACGTCTGCTTTAATGCGAACGCCAGTTAAACCAGCTTCTTGGTCGCTTAACATACCACGACGACGGTTAAGGTCACCGATTACGTCACCTACGTGATCTTCTGGCGTGAACACGTCAACTTTCATGATTGGCTCAAGAAGTTGTGCACCCGCTTTAGGGATAGACTGACGGAAAGCGCCTTTAGCAGCGATTTCGAATGCGATTGCTGATGAATCCACGGCGTGGAAGCCACCGTCGAAAAGTTCAACTTCAACGTCAAGTACTGGGAAGCCAGCTAGAACACCTTCGTTCATCATTGACTTAAAGCCTTTCTCAACTGCAGGCCAGAATTCTTTAGGTACGTTACCACCAACAACTGAAGATGTGAACGTGAAACCAGAACCCACTTCGCCAGGCTTGATACGGTAATCGATTTTACCGAATTGACCAGAACCACCAGATTGTTTCTTATGCGTGTAGCTATCTTCGATTTCACGAGTGATAGTTTCACGGTAAGCAACCTGTGGTTGACCAACGATAAGGTCTACACCGTAAGTACGCTTAAGGATATCTACTTTGATATCTAAGTGAAGCTCACCCATACCTTTAAGGATAGTTTCACCTGAATCTTCATCAGTTTCAACTTGGAAAGATGGATCTTCTGCAACCATTTTACCGATAGCAACACCCATTTTCTCATTACCGCCTTTATCTTTAGGCTGTACAGCAATCGAGATTACTGGAGTTGGGAATACCATTGGCTCAAGTGTTACTGGGTGCTTAGGATCACAAAGAGTGTGACCAGTTTGCACGTTCTTCATACCAACGATAGCGATGATATCGCCCGCTTGCGCTGAAGTAAGCTCTTTACGCTCATCTGCTTGCATCTCAACCATACGGCCAACACGCTCAGTTTTACCAGTAAATGCATTAAGGATAGTGTCACCCTTGTTAAGCTTACCAGAGTAAATACGTACGAATGTTAATGCACCGAAACGGTCATCCATGATCTTAAATGCTAACGCTTTGAAAGGTTCGTCAGCAGATACGATTGCATGCTCGCCGTTTTCGTTACCTTCTTCATCCATAAGAGGTTGAGGATCAACTTCTGTAGGAGCAGGTAGGTAATCTACTACTGCGTCAAGTACAAGTTGCATACCTTTGTTTTTGAACGCAGAACCACAGAATGTAGGGAAGAACGCAAGGTCACGAGTACCTTTACGGATACAACGCTTGATGTCTTCGATTGAAGGGATTTCACCTTCCATGTACGCTTCCATTAGGTCATCGTCTTGCTCTACAGCAGTTTCGATAAGCATTTCATGGTATTCATCAGTTTTCTCTACCATGTCTGCAGGAACGTCTTCAATAGTGTAGTTTTCTGGAAGACCTGTCTCATCCCAGATGTATGCTTTTTTGTTTAAAACATCAACAACACCTATGAATTCGTCTTCAATACCGATTGGTAAAGTCATGATAAGTGGAGTAGCACCAAGTACTTTTTGTACTTGCGCTGTTACACGGTAAAAATCAGCACCCATACGGTCTAATTTGTTTACGAAGATGATACGTGCAACACCTGACTCATTCGCGTAGCGCCAGTTAGTTTCTGATTGTGGCTCAACACCACCAGAACCACAGAATACACCCACACCGCCATCTAATACTTTAAGTGAACGGTAAACTTCAACGGTGAAGTCAACGTGTCCAGGAGTATCGATAACGTTAAAACGGTGATCTTTCCAGAAACAGCTTACTGCCGCAGACTGGATAGTAATACCGCGCTCAGCTTCTTGCTCCATGAAATCGGTAGTCGATTCACCATCATGTGTCTCACCGCTTTTGTGGATAGTGCCTGTAAGCTTTAGGATACGCTCAGTAGTTGTGGTTTTACCCGCATCAACGTGCGCGAAAATACCAATGTTTCTGTACTTCGATAAATCTGCCATTATTTTACTCTTAATAAAGTCGAAAAATTATTCGGCGGGAGTATAGCATTACTTAATGCGAACATCACCATAGAAGTCGCTTAAAATGCAATCAATTCTAGAAAATATTTTTGACGTTTCCATCTTAGCTTCAAGAAGATGTCAAAAAGTGCTCTACTTATTATTCACTTAGTCTTTAAATTCAAAGTGATAACAAACTTAGCTCATTTTATAACAACGTTCTGGCCGACCTATGCTGCCATAGCTTTGGTCGGCACTTACTTGCTCTGCCTCTAGTAAATACTCTAGATAACGTCGCGCCGTCGAGCGACTTACCCCAACTAAATCGCCCATTTGCTGGGCAGTAAAAGGCGTTTTTTTATGCTCTTTAAAGGCATCAATGATTTTTTTTAAAGTCAGCTGATCAACCCCTTTCGGCAGTCTAACCGGTGCTTTTGTTTGTTCACTTGAGCCAAATAAGGTATCCACCATAGATTGTGTTACTTCATTGGCATCCGATAAGCACTGCTGGCGAGACTCAAAACGAGCTAACGCTTGATCAAGCCGATTAAGCATTAACGGTTTTACCAAAAAGTCGCAAGCACCCAATTGCATTGCTTTTTCGAGAGTTTCGACTTCTTTGGCAGCAGTCAGTAGCATCACTTCACTTTTAATCGAGCGGCGACGTAAATCAGTCAATAAATCCAGACCGTTACCATCAGGTAGGTGGATATCAAGCAAGATCAAATCGGGCTCTATCGCCTGTAACAACCCGGTAGCAGTGCTGAGATTTGCAGCAATACCAACTACTTGGTACTGACCTTGTCGCAAGCTTTGCCGCGCAGTTTGGTTTCCCGCAACGCCATTAGGTAAAAGCAGGTATTGAGCAAGAAGTTGTGCAACTTCGAGTTCATCTTCGATAATAACTACTGAATATGTCATTTTTTATTACTCATGTTAGCCTTGTAATAGCAGCGTATTTATACTTTTATTATTGCTTCATTACTGCTTATTACCCAAATTGCAGGGTGTTATTTTGGGATATAGACGCTTAATCGCGCCCCTTTTAAGTCTGATTCGCCTATTTCCAAACTGCCGCCACAGGAATCTAAGTTCGTTTTCACTAAATATAAACCAATACCGTGTTCGGCACCGCTTTTAGAGCTATATTGGGGCGTAAAAATCACTTCGTGATCACTCCCTAAACCAAAACCACTGTCTTCAACATCAAACAATAATGTCTGGCTAGTTTCATCCACCGTTACTCGTACATAAGGCGTGCGCTCTCTACTGGCTCTGATCGCTGCATCTATCGCGTTATCAATTAAGTTACCCAGTATTGATACCACTCGCTCTAACATGTCGGTGCGCTCTATGGCACCGAGCAAACTATCTGGGTTAAGTTCCAGCACCACATTTAACTCACGCGCTTTGTGATATTTCCCTACTAATAACCCTGCTAAAACAGGGTCTTGAATACGTTCTAACAAGTGATGTATTTGTGCTTGCGAGCCTTGGCTTTCTTGGCCAATTAACTCTATTGCTTGCTCATTTTTACCCATTTGAATAAGCGCACCAATTAAGTTGAGCTTATTTGAATAGTCATGCGTTTGCACTCTTAAAAGCTCTGCAAAGGCTTGCACTTTGGTTAACTGCTGACTTAGGTACTCAAGTTCATCAGCGGGACGAAGAGTAAGTAAAATACCATCAGCCTGCCCTTGTACTTGCAATGAAAAGCGCGAGAGTACCAAGCGTTTATCCGCAGCAAACAGCTCAAAGCCGACCATTTTACGGCGCTGGTTGCGCAGTAAAAACTCAGCATGCTCTGGTAGTAAATCTTTCAGCGTGAGTGACTGATTAATACAAGCGGCTGGTTTATCTAAAATTTCACAAGCACGCTGAGTTAGCTTGCGTACTCGGCCATCTGGGTCAAGGGCGATTACGCCACTGCGCATAGTATTTAAAATAGCGTCCTGCTCTGAAAACAACCTCGCAATTTCATCGGGCTGCAAGCCAAAAATAGCATTTCTTACTCGCTGACCAATAAAAATAGCGGCTACAATACTCAAAACAACTAACAGCAGACCCCAGATCATAATTTCTACAATACGCGCTCTGATCAAGGGCTCAATCGATTGCACTAAAAAGCCCACCGAGACTAAACCTATTATATTTTGTTGTTCATCATAAACCGGCACTTTACCGCGAATAGATTCGCCTAAACTACCCTGTGCCACTGAGATGTAACGCTCACCTCGCAGCGCTGCTTGGCTATCACCACCAACCATTTTTTTGCCCAATTTATTACGATCTGGGTGGGCAATTCGATGGGCATTTTTATCGCCAATAACAATAAAATCTGCGTCAGTAAGCTGGCGCAGATTTTCTATTTCTTGGTTAATTGCTACCAAGTCACTGGGATTTTTTAATGCTTTAACAACCTCATCGCTTGATGCAATACTGGTTGCCACAGCCAGTGCTTTATCACCTATGTGGTTATGCAAACTTTGCGCGGTAATTTGATACACCAAGCCGCCAAATAACACTGCTTGTAATACACATAGCCCCGTTACCCAAATTATTAACCGCGTTTCTAAACGCTTGGGCTTTTTAACTATGTGTTGCAACGGATTTTGCTTTTTGGTGTCAATCATTAGTTACCTCAGCTTTAAGCTCAATTACGCATGCTCTTGCTTCGCTTTAACTGCAGCTTTATCAGCACGGCGTTGGGTTATAAAGTCTTTTAATGGAAATAACAACACTAATAATGAGATAACAAAAATACTCAGTGTTAGTGGGCGTTCCCATAAGAAACTTAATGAACCATCAGAGATCATCATTGAGCGACGGAAATTACGTTCAATCATGTCACCTAAAATAAAGCCTAGTAGTAACGGTGCCATTGGGAAAGCCAACAATCGTAATACCAGCGCCACCACAGCAAAGCCAACCATCATAAATAAATCAAAAGTATTAAAGGAGACTAAATACACGCCAATTAAGCTGAAGAACAAAATCATAATGGTTAACACTGATTTTGGCATCGCTAATACTTTTGCAAAATACGGTATCAAAGGTAGATTTAAAATAAGTAATACGATGTTACCAAAATACATACTTACAATAACAGACCAAAATACACTGGGATTTTCTTGCATTAACATTGGACCTGGCTGAATGCCATAGGCAATTAACGCGCCTAACATAATGGCGGTAGTGCCAGAACCGGGGATACCTAAGGTTAATAATGGTACAAACGAGCCAGTACACGCCGCATTATTAGCTGACTCTGGCGCTGCTAAACCACGTAATGATCCTTTACCAAATTTATCTTTTAACGCTTTAGGCGCTAAATTGCGCTCAGTTGCATACGCCATGAAGCTGGCAATCGTTGCACCGGCACCAGGTAATACGCCAATGATAAAACCAAGAATCGATGAACGGCCTACTGTTGGTGCCATCTCTTTTATTTCTGCTTTGGTCAATTTTGTTGAGCCAATTTGCGGGGTATCTGAATCATTGATGCTTTTGATTTCTTTCTTCTCTGGACGTACTACATTGATTAGCGCCTCTGCTAATGCAAAGGTTGCCATTGCCACTAATAAGAAACTAATACCATCAAGTAAATCTGCTTGGCTAAAGGTAAAACGCTCTGTGCCTGATGATGGATCAATACCAACAGTGGCGAGCATTAAGCCGAACACTGTCATCATCATCGCTTTTAAAAATTGCCCTTTATTCGAAAAAGCAGCAATTGCGGTTAGGCCTAAAAACATCAGCACTACATAGTCAGGAGATTGAAAGCTCAATGACACTTTTGCCAATAAAGGCGCTGCAACCATCAACAAAATAGCGCCGACCGTTCCGCCTATAAAGGAGGAGTAAGCAGCAATCGCCAATGCTTTACCGGCATGACCTTGTTTTGCCAACGGATAGCCATCAAAGGAAGAAGCTACCGTGCCGGCAACCCCAGGGGCATTGATCAATATAGATGATGTTGAACCGCCAAAAATGGCCCCATAATAAACCCCGGCCATTAAGATCATGCCGGAATCAGCACCGATGCTATAAGTAATTGGGATCATTAACGCGATTGCAGTAATAGGGCCAAGGCCCGGTAGCATGCCGATAAAGGTACCGACAAAACAACCTACAATCACATAGAGCAAATTGTTCCAGTCGAGTACGGTCGACAAACCCAGCATAATTCCATCAAACATAACTTAACTCCACAGGTTGCCAGGAACCAAATAAATACCGAGTACTTGGGTCATTAAAAACCAAAACACCACAGCAACAGGAATAGATGCCAGCAATAAAATCTTTTTGCGACGCTCTCCCATAACAAAAAAGCCAACTAATAAAAACACACTGGTTGATATTAAAAAGCCAATTGGCTCAAGCGCTGCGCTATAAACCACCATCAATATCAGCAAGCCAAATGTTCTTAGTACATTTGATTTTTCAAGTACATCATCACTATCTGTTTTTTCGGTTGGTTTAAGTAACGTAGCCCCGATTGAAAGTAAGCAAACAATAATGCCAAATGCTGCATAGACCTTAGGTAAAGTAGCAGAGGTGACTGTTTCATACTCTTCAAATGGGAGTAATGGAATTTGCCATGCAACAATGGCGTATAGGGTAAATAGCGCCAAGAATAAACTTGGCCCTAGTAATTCGCGATTCAACATCAGAGCCTCGATTAACGTAACGTACGAATAAAGCCGAGTTCTTCCATAACAACTTTGAGCTGGGCTTCTTGCTGCTCAAGTGACTTTATAAATTGATCTTTTTCTTGAAATAAATTTAACCAACCATTACGTGCACGTACCACTTCCCACTCTGGAGTCGTTTGTAGTTTACGTAGTTTCTCGGTGTATTCTGCAAGTTTGTCGGCTGGTAAATTAGGTGCAGCAAAAAAGCCACGCCAGTTAACAAACTCCATGTCATAACCTAATGATTTTAGCGTTGGAATTTCTGGGTAATCTGGTAATGCATCCCCTGAGGTCACCGCTAAAATGCGTGCCTGACCACCGTTGGCAACTTCAAGCGCTTCGCTTAAACCGGTTGAAAGTAAGTTAACTTCACCAGATAACAAGCCCGCTTTTGCTTTACCGCCGGCATCATAAGGAATATAGCGCAGACGACGGCCATCAATACCCGCCGCTTTAACAGCTTGCGCTGCCACTAAGTGATCCATGCTGCCACGTGCTGAGCCACCAGCCACTTTTACAGAGCTAGGATCTTCTTTCATTGCAGCAATCACATCTTGCCAGCTTTTAAACGGTGAATCATTACGCACCACAAATGCACCATAATCGGCGATCATGCTGGCAACAGGGGTTAAATCACGGTAGCTGTAAGGGATTTTACCGGTTAATGCACGCAACACGATAGGTGTTGAGTTAACCATTAAAATGTCACCTTTCTTGGTACCCGACTCAATTAAATAAGCAATCGCACGACCGCCACCGCCGCCCGACATGTTTTGAAATGACGCATTGTCCTCAATACCTGATTTCACTAAGCCCTCGCCAACACCACGCGCGGTAGTATCCCAACCGCCACCGGGGCCACCCGGTACTAAAAAGTGAATATCAGCCATTGCGAACGGGCTACTTAGTACAAGCGATGCCGCCAGTACTGTAGTTTTAAAAGATTTAAATGATTTTTTAAGTAAATTCATAACGATTTAATCCTAAAATAAGTACTGAATACGCGCAGCTAAGCCAAGGCCATCATCTTCATCACCCACCAAGTCATTAGCACCAGGGCCATCAACTTCAGAGTAAATTACATTGGCCATAAACTTCACGTTTGCTGAGTAGTAGTAGTTTGCACCAGCGGTATAGGTAGTTACTTCAGTACCTTGAAAATCACTGGTTGCATCAGCAGCACTTAAACGCGCCACTAATTCCCACGCATTTTTAATACCTTTAGGTTGAGAGAATACGGCACTGCCTTTTGAGTAACTTCTTTGCGAACCATCTAGGAAATAACTTGCCGTTAATGAGTAGGCATCAAAACGTTCGCCATCGAGTACCGAAGCGCTGTCGAGAGTATCTAGTTCACGTGTTGCATATTCAGCTTCAACACTAAAACCTTTATTTTGGTATGCAGCTTCAAGACCCATTTGCTCAAAACTGTTTAAACGAACTAGCTCACCACCGGCTGCGTAATTAAGTAAGCGTGTATTAGTGCTACGCACTTCACCACGCGCAAGAGCGCCAGTTAATACTCGTCCGCCCATATCACGCTTTGAGTACCAGCTACCTAAGTGCAATACACCGTTATCAAGATCTTTTTGCCACGTTAAGCGACCAGTCAATGATAATGCCAGCGAACCATCGTCATTGTTGTTACCGTTAGCGCCAAACGCTTCATTTTTATAAACACCAACCGCATAACGCAAACCGGTATCTTTAAAGTATTGGTATACCGACGTACCCCATTGGAAATAAGGCGATACGTTATCAGCCAATGAACTACGTTCAATGGTGGTAATGTACTTAGAGCTGGTTAACGCATTTAATGAGATATCTTCGCGCAACTTACCGACTTGCACTTTTAAACCGTTACCAAAACCGCTATAACGTAGGCGCGCCATAACAATTTCACCACTGTTATCGGCAAAATCTAATAATAATTTATTATCCCAATCACCATGCTCACTTTCAACGTATAAACGCGCACGACGCACAAAAAAGTCACTGGCATCTTCGCCTGAGCGGTTAGGACCCGCGTTGTAAGCACCATCAAAGTAGTTATAGTCCACTTGTAAACGGCCGCCAAATTCAAGGTTAAAGGCTTTATTGCCTTTCATTGAGTCGACTTCTTTTTGTAGCTCATCCAGTTGCTGTTGTAATTTTTCAGTATCGGTGGCAGCTAATGCTGAGGTACTTGCTAGAGCTGCTGCAATGGCCAAAGCCAATTGTGTGTTACTTGCTTTCATTATTTTCTCCACACCTGTGTATGATTTTGTTGTCGTTAGATGAGCTACTGCAATCTGCTATCTATCATCGAGCATAGTGCTAACGCTTGATTAACGAAATGTTTAGAAGTTAAGTTTCATTGATGTTTGTTTCGCTCTTTTTACCCATAAAAATCACGAGCAAAATGAACAAAACAAGAGGTTGATATAAATAGCATTATTTTATTTCTGTGGTGTTTTCTCAGTCTCAGCTAATAAAAACTGATCAAATTGTTGGCGTTGCTCCTCTGTTAAAATTGGATTATTACAACTAAAAATATAAAGCGGGCTCCCATTGCGCTAAATCAAGAGGCATTAGAGTGATGGTTAATTTTCCCGTTTGTGTGGCAACTTCCCATTAATGGGAAGTTTCACTTAGAACAAAGAAAAAATATTGATTAATATCAATACATTAAATATGGCACATTACTGGCTTTAGTCCCCATAACTATTTTACAAGCCAAAGATCAACATATGGATATTGATAGCACCTTAAAACGCAGCACCAAACCGAGTCAGCGTAAAAAACTCATATTTGGTACCTTACTTATTAGCATAGCGCTTATTATTTGGCTGATTTACTCATGGCTAGCACCTACCACATTGGCGGCTAATCAACTGCAAATAGCCACCGTAACTCAAGCTGATTTTGTAATAAAAATACGTGGCTTTGGCCGTTTAAAATCAAAGTATCAGCGTTATTTAACCAATACCGATAGCGCCATGGTCGAAGCTATTCATGTATACCCCGGCACCCGCGTCAATAAAGACACCGTTATTTTAACCCTGGTAAATCCACTACAAGCGCAACGTTTATCAGTCGCACGGCTCGAATTGGCAAGACAAAAAGCCAGCGCTAACGAACAAATAATCAATCAAAAAAGTCAGCTATTAGAGCGCCAAGCAAGCCTGACTATTTTAAAAAGCGAGCTTGAAAGTGCCCAACTGCGTGCACAGGCCGAAAGTAAA